>JAHFTN010000011.1 GCA_023269365.1 Chlamydiota bacterium
AGACGGTGTTGACACCGTTGCCCTTCACCTGCAGCGCTTGGCTCCTTGGCGAGAGTAAGACTTTTGAAAAATCGACCAATGCAGCCCTTGTACAAGATCGGCAGGGCAGACCCATCGCCCTTTTCACCTCTCTTTGGGAAAAGCAGTATAGCATGAAACAGAACCCTCAGCTCGAATTTGTCGATCTTTTGGCTTGAACCTAAAAACAGCATCAGACTCAAAATTTTGCATTACTTTGCCCCTTTTAATTGCCGTTTTTAGGTTGAAGGAGCTCGCTTACGCGCTTGAGGTAGATCTGGGTGGGGAAGTCTTTGGGGAATTGGGCTGCAATAGAGGCAAAGAGCCCTTTGGCCTCTAAGAACTGCTCTTGTTGCATCGCCTCAAAGGCCGTTGTAAATAGTTTGCATAGGATCACCTCTTCAGAGGTGGGGGCGATGTGCGCCTCTGCATCGAGCTTTCCTAGGAGCTCGTAGATCTTTATCGTTTTTACTTTTCCCTTGACAAAGACGATATCAAGGGGTCTTGCGATGTAGTCTCCTCCGAGTTTGTGATAGACATCCTCGCTGATGAGGATGGAGGTGTGGTAGATTTTATCCACCTCTTGCAAACGAGCAGCTGTATTCACAGCATCGCCGATGATAGTATAATTCATCCTGTCTTCCGTCCCAATGTTGCCTACAATTGCCATGCCCGTATGGATCCCGAAGCGAGTGAAAAATTCAGGTCTGTTTTCTTTTTTTCGCTTCGCGTTGAGCTGTTTGAGCTCTGCTTGACAGAGTAGTGCCGCATCACACGCTTTAGAGGGGTGGTCCTGTACATAGAGAGGAGCTCCCCAGAAGGCCATGATCCCAGCGCCGATGAATTTATCGATCGTCCCATTAAGAGATAAAGGAATCTTGATCATCATATCAAAATATTCGCTTAAAAGGGAAACCAACACATCGATCGACTGAGACTCTACGATGGAAGTGAAATTAGAGACGTTGGAAAAAAAGATCGTGACCTCCCTCTTCTCCCCACCTAAGGTGATCTCTTGATGGTTTTGGCATAAATTTTTCACAACTTCTCTTGGGACATAACACGCAAACGATTGGACGACGTGTCTCATAGTATGAATAGCCTGGTCGAGAAGGGAGAATTCATTAATAGTAGAGTTGACCCGTCGCTGGCTTGAGAGATCGAATTGAGAGATTTTATCGATCTCTTCAGAAAGGCTTGTGATAGGCGATGAGATCTTTTTAGAGAAGTAGATCACAATAAAAGAAGCAACGAGCAAAATGGCAATTAAGAAAAGAAGGGCTTTGTGTTGTGTCAGAATAATACTTCTTAGGAAATCTCTTAAGGGAGCGACGACAATGATGATCCAGTCGGTGCTAAAAATTGAGTGGAGCCTTGTTGAAAAAGAAAGATATTCTATCCCCTGGCTCTCTAAGAGCAAATGGGCCGTTTCAGCATGAGATATAAGTTGATCGAAGGCGAGATGTCCCAACCGAGTTGATTCCGCGTGAGACAGATCATCATTAGGGATGATGATATGCCCTCTAGAATCGAAAATAAATGCTCTTCCATTTTTTCCGATTTTCTGTGCGGATAAAAATTTAGAAAAGAGAGTGAAGGATAGGTCTGCTCCTACGACGGCAACAAGAGCCCCTTCCTTATTAAATAGGGACTGTGCGACGGAGATCCCTTTTTGTAATGAGGGAACAAATGTATATAATCCTGTCCAAAAAAGTTGTTTCGTTTTTTCAGCTCCCTCATACCAAGGGCGTTTTGTCGCATCAGAAGCGGCGGGAGAGAGGGTTTCTGAAGTGAGTTCCTTAAAGGAATGATCTAAATAGTGCCAATATTCCTTAGAGGGGTTTTTTGCCCTATCTACATAATGTAGGGCGAATTTCACCTCCTCAGGAAGAGGTTGTGTCGGATTTGTGATGAAATTCTTGTCAGATGTCAATGCAATTTTGATTGTTTCAATCAGACTTCCATTGGGAAAGCCAATATAGAGATTAGAGAGGTGGGGGTCATCTCTAAGGGCATTTAATAAATAGGAGACGAGGATTGGATTTTTAAATTCTAAAGGGCCGATGACGGGAAGAAATGCCGTAGAAACTTGTATAAAACGCTCTGAGGCAAAAGCTACCGATTGAAAGTTAGAGAGGACCGCATCGGTCGCTTCTTGAGCAATCACCCTGGAAAAAGAGAAAATCAATTTATAATTTTTAGAATAGGTGAATACGGTGATGCAAGTAAAAGCAAGAATAAAAAGAGAGAGGAATAGTGCGAGGATATGGACTCTAAGTGTTCGTTTCGCTCTTATTAATTTTGTGAAAAAGGGGGGCATTTTTCCTCTTCTTTATGTGGGGGTCTTTTTTAGCATTTCTGTGATGCGCTTGAGCTGGATTTGTGTGGGGAAGTCATCGGGAAATTGATTTGCAATAAAGAGAAAGAGCCCCTTTGCTTCTAGGAGCTGCCCTTGTTGCATTGCCTCATAGGCCTTCGCAAATAACTGACATAGGGTAATTTCTTCAGAGGTAGGAGCGATGTAAGGCTCTGCGTTGAGCTTTCCTAGGAGCTCGTAGATCTTTACGGTTTTTACTTTGCCCTTGACCAAGACGGTGTCAAGAGGCCTTGCGATGTAGCTGGGGCCGAGGTTGTGATAGGTCTCTTCACTGATGAGAATGGAGGTATGGTAGGTCTTATCGACCTCTTGCAAACAAACTGTGATGTTCACAGCATCGCCGATGATGGTGTAGTTCATCCGGTCGCGAGTGCCGATGTTGCCGACAATGACCGTACCGGTGTGGATCCCAAAGCGAGTGAAGAATTCGGGCTTATTTTCTTTTTTTCGTTTTTGGTTAAAGTTTCTGAGCTCAGCTTGGCATAGAAGAGCCGCATCACACGCTCTAGAGGCATGATCTTCTTCATAGAGGGGGGCTCCCCAAAAGGCCATGATCCCATCGCCGATAAATTTATCGATCGTTCCCTTTTGAGATAAGAGGATTTTTGCCATCACATCAAAATATTCTCTCAATAGGGGAAGTAGCACATCGATCGGCTGGGATTCTGTAATGGAAGTGAAATTGGAGACATCGGAAGAAAAGATCGTGATTTCCTTCTTTTCTCCCCCCAAAACAATCTCCTGGCGATTTTGGCATAATTTTTTTACGACCTCTTTAGGGATGTAGCGCGCAAACGATTGGACAACATGCCTCATGGTATTAATGGCACCATCGAGCAAGCTAATCTCATTGACAGTGGAGTCAATGCGTTTTTTACTTGAGAGATCGAATTTGGAGATCTTCTCGATCTCTGTAGAAAGAGTCGAAATCGGAGAGGAGAGCTTCTTAGAAAAATAAATAATGACACAAGTTACAATGACTAGAATCGCTGCAAAAAAAAGAAAAATTAGGTTTTGTATTCTAGTGATGGCTCCTAAAAAATCTTCTAAGGGAGACACGACGACGATCATCCAGTCCGTTCCAAAAATATAGGGGAGTTTGGTGACAAAGGAAAGGTACTTTACTCCTTTGTAATCTAAAATAAAGTGGGGAGATTCAGGATGGGCCTTGAATTGGTTATAAGCAATTTTGCTTAGAGCAGAAAAAGGATTTGTATCAGTAATAATACTATCTCCCTGAGAATCGAAGAGAAAGGCTTTCCCCTGTTTTCCTACCTTTTGTTTCGATAAAAAATCAGAGAACTGGGTAAAGGAAAGGTTAGCTCCCACGACGGCCAAAATAGTGTTTTGAGAGTCCAAAACGGGCGTTGCCACCGAGATCCCCTTTTGCAAGGAAGGGCCAAATGTATACACCCCGGTCCAAAACAACTTTTTTGTTCTCGTTACCCCTTCATACCAAGGTTGTCTAGTGGCATTAATAGAAGCGGGGATAATCTTTTCTGAAGCAAGCAGCTCAAAGGAGTCGTTCAAATAATTCCATGTCTCTACAGAAGGATGCTGAGTCTGATCTACCAAGCGCAAGACAAAGGTAGCGTCTTTAGGAAGAGGTTGAGAGGAGTCTGAGAGGAAATTTTTATGGGAAGTAAAGGCTAAAGACATTGTTCCTATGGCGCTCCCATCAGGAAGCCCTACAAACATATTGGAAAAATGGGGGTCGTATTTCAAAATATTTAAGAGGTAAGAGACGAGAATCGGATTGCTTTCCGTCACAGGGCCCATTGTAGGAAGAAAGTCGGCTAGCGTTTGCACGTTCCATTCCGCCGGTAAAACAATCGACTGAAATTTTGAAAGGATCGTGTGAATTGACTCTTTGGCAACAACTTTTGAAAAGGAGAGGATTGATTTATAGTTTTCAGAATAAGTAAATGTGACGATACAGGCAAAAGAGAGAACAAATAAAGAGAGAAACAGCGAGAGGATGTAAACTCTGAACGTCCTCGTCCTTCCTATAAAGTGCGCAAAAATTTTTAGCATTCCCTTCCCTTTTCTTCTTGTACAGGAGTTTTTTTATACTAGAATTTATTTTGTGAAAATGTCAATGTCCCTCATATTTTCTAAAGCAGGTTGATCATGTCCCATCCCTTTGAAACATTTTGCAACGCGTTCATTCTTCTTATTGAGAAAAAAACTACCTTGGTCAACAAAGCTTCTTGGCTGCTCGAAACAACGGGGGCATCGGACGCGGCCGACCTGAGGGCGGCATTGGATGGGGAGCTCAAAACCCTTTTCAGTGATGCCAACACCTACCATCAACTTCTTGAATGGGAAAAAGAGGGGGTGCTCTCTCAACGGGAACTCAACGTCCTTGTGCGCGCATTTAAACAGGCCCAGGTCGATCCAGAGCTTCTAGACATGCTTTCTCGTAAAGAAGCGCTACTCGCTCAGAGTTATGCGACATTTAGGCCGCAACTCGATGGCAAGGAAGTAGGGGTCAATACATTGAAAGAGATTCTTAAAAAAGAGCTGTCCGTAGAGAAGAGGCAAAAGGCCTGGGAAGCCTCCAAGCAAGGAGGAGAGGTGTTTGCTCCCCAAATCCTAGAGCTTGTACATCTGCGAAATCGGGTGGCCCACGAGTTAGGGTATGTCGATTTTTTCCAGATGCAGTTAACTCTCCAGGAAATCGACCCCGAGTGGCTCTTCACCACGCTAGAGACCCTCTCTCAAGCTTCGGAAGGAGCTTATGGAACTTTGATGCAAGAGATCACACAAGCGCAATCTCATCGGTTTGGAGTCACTCCCGAGGCGTTTGGCCCTTGGGCTTGGAGCGAGCCTTTTTCCCAAGAAGATCCTCTCGATGTGGAAGAACTCGATCAGCTTGTTTGCGGGGTCGACATGATAGAGGCGTGTCGCCATTTTTACTCTTTGATGGGATTCGATGTCTCTGCCATCCTCGCTCGTAGCGATATGCTAGAGCGCCCGGGAAAGTCTCAGGGCGCCTTTTGTGTGCACATCGATCGGAAGGGGGATATCAGGACGTTAAACAATGTGAAAAGCACACTCAAGTGGTTAGAAACTCTGCTCCATGAACTCGGTCATGCCATCTACGAACAGGGGTTAGACCCTAAGCTCCCGTGGCTGCTGCGAGAGCCTTCCCATACGATGACAACGGAGGCGATGGCACTCCTTGCCGGGCGGCAAGCCTACCGTTCAGCCTCTCTCCAACTCCTCGTGGGAAAAGTCTCGCCCCAAGCGGAGAGAAGTTTAAAGCGGCGCCAGTTGATCTTTAGCCGCTGGGTCCTCGTGATGACCACTTTTGAGCGGGGGCTCTATCAGAATCCGGCTCAAGATCTAAATCAGTTGTGGTGGGAGTGTGTCGAGAGGTATCAAAAAATTCGTCCTCCAAAGGGGCGCAAAGGGAAGGCCGACTGGGCCACCAAAGATCATATCGGCATCGCTCCTGTTTATTATTTCAGCTACCTGCTGGGAGAGCTTTTTGCTTCTTCGATAGAAAAGGCAATCCCTAACCTCGCTACAGAGCGGGCGGGCCGATTTTTACAAGAAAAGCTTTTCTTCCCCGGCAATAGCCTCTCGTGGGATCGGCTTATCGCACAGGTGACAGGAGCGCCCCTCTCTCCTCAGGCCTGGCTCGAAGAGTTTGCAGACACCTGAATGTAATAGAGCTCAGAAACTCCTTGAACAGGTTGTCCCGATTGGTAAAGGGCTTTGATCTTGTCTTTATCGATAACTTCTTGCATCTTGACAGCTTCCATCCGGCGCGCCTCTTCAAGGGAAGTCTTAATAGAAAGCCGAGAGATACATTTCACGATGTAGTGAGGAAGGTGCAGAGTTTTTTTTGTCATCTTAGCCATGATGCTAGCGCTGAGTTCCTTTTTTTTCTTCTCTAGCTCTTCGATCTGGGCAGTTAGCTCTTTGTAGAGATGCAGCTCTTCTTCGATCTCCATAGCTATTCCCCAGGGCGCATGAGGGGGAAGTAGAGAATGTCGCGGATCGAGTGGACTTTTGTAAAGAGCATCACGAGCCGATCGATCCCGATTCCAAGGCCCCCCGTCGGGGGCATCCCTTGACAGATTGCCTCGAGGAATTCTTCATCGAGTGGCGAGGCCTCTTCATCTCCCGCTGCGCGCTTCCCTGCTTGCGTCTCGAGGAGCTCTCTTTGCAAGAGGGGGTCGTTGAGCTCGCTGTACGAGTTGCAAAACTCACACCCTAAAATAAAGCTCTCAAAACGCTCGACAAATCCCTCTTTTCTAAGCTCAGGGTCTCTATGGAGTTTACAAAGGGGCGTTGTCTCAATAGGATGGTCGATGATGTGATGGGGCTGGATCAGGTGCTCTTCTACAAAAGTCTCAAATAATAGAGCGATGAGAGAGCCCCTTGAGGCTTTGTTGACAACGGCAGGATCCAATGAGCCTTTTTCAAGCAATCCCTTGCGCATCTCTTGTTCATTCATCTTATCCACATCGAAATGGGCATATTCTTTAATGCTTTCTTTCATAGAGAGACGCTTCCAGGGCGCCTTCACATCTATAGTTTTTGTCCCTTCTTCGAATGAAAGCTCCGTTGTTCCAAATAAGCCCAGTGCCACTTTCTCAAACAAATTTTCCACGAGGACCATCATATCGTGATAGTCCCAATAGGCGGCATACGCCTCTAACATGGTAAATTCAGGGTTATGGGTCCTATCGATCCCCTCGTTGCGAAACACCTTGCCGATCTCAAAGATCTTTAAAAGCCCCCCGACCATCAATTTTTTCAGAGGGATTTCTAGCGAGATGCGCAAAAACATCTCTTGATCCAAAGCGTTGAGCGTCGTTGTAAATGGCTTTGCCTGAGCGCCTCCGTAGCTATTTTGCAACACGGGGGTCTCTACTTCCATAAATCCCAGCTCATGAAACGCTTCTCGCACGGTACGCACAACTTTTGAGCGGATCTGAAAGGTTTGCACGACATCGGCGTTCGCAATCAGATCGAGCCACCGCTTGCGGTAGCGCACCCCCTTGTCGGCAAGGCCGCTATGTTTATCGGGCAAGGGCAGCAGCGTTTTGCACAACACCACGACCCGTTTTGCAAAGAGGGTCAACTCCCCCTTCTGCGTGCGGAAGAGGTGCCCTTCAACACCCAAGATGTCTCCTAAATCAACTTTTTTCTCGATACACTTGATCGCCGACATCTCTGCCGTAGGGAAGAACCCTTCTAGCTGAGTCAAATCCCTGTTGAACATCACTTGGATCCGTCCCGTCTCGTCTTGCAAATGGGCAAACGCATTTTTTCCCATCGCGCGAAAAAGAACGAGTCTTCCCGCCACGTTTGCCTGCGGCGTCGTCCCCGCCGCCCCGTCTTCGCTATGTCCGAGCTCCTTCCCTTCCCACTCCTGGCACAGCTTGCCGGCCGTCGTCGTCGGCATAAATTTAGCCGGAAAAGGATCGATGCCAAGCGCCCGCAGATCCGCCAGTTTGGTGGAGCGGTTGATGAACTCTTCGTGTTGCGTGTAATCAGGCTCTGTCATAAGAATTTACCGTAAAATAGAAGAATTTCACAGTGTAGCGTCTTGCTTGGAAATGCGCAAGGATTTCGCCTGAGTTTCTCTGCTTTTAAAGTTAATTTTTACCCATGAGTAATGACCTTGCCCCTATATTTAGGCCCATAGAGAGACATTGGAAATTGCGGAGGGTTTTTCAGCTTGAGCTAAAACTCTTTACAGAATCTTCATCTCAAATAAGAGTTTAATTAAAAATATGATCGTAAAACCTACTAAAATAAGTCCCACTAGCCTCAGGGAGGATTCCCGATCCTGATAATGCGCTTCTTGCAAGACAATCCAAGCAGCTAATGCACTCCACACACTCAGTCCAGCTTCCACAGGAAGAGAAATAGGGTATAACCAAAGTATTGTACCTGCGAACAGGATCGTGTAGTATAAATATTTTTTTCGCTTACTTTTGATGCACTTATAAACAGCCCAGGCTAATAGCAAAAGAGCACAAACAAATTCGATTTTTTCTTTAGTCATTCCCTACCTCCGAATGAACGCGCCCTTTCAAGAGAGCGTTCCATATCCCAGTTCGCACAGAAAACCCATAAGCAGTTGACTGTTGGGTTCACCTTGAATAGCTGCTGCGCGTAGATTGGTTAAAGAAATTCGATCAGACCATGTGTCCTCTGCCCTTATGAAGCTAGAAATACAGAAAAAAACAATCAGTAAGAAACGCATAAACATTACCCCTGTTTTTAAAGTTAATTTTTACCCATAAGTATAGCTCCGGCTACAAAGCTCCCAAGCATCGCGCAGGCCCATAGAGGGACATTGGAAATTGCGGAGGGTTTTTCAGCTTGAGCTAATTGATCTAACCGTTCTTGAATGTGAGTACACAACTGATGTAAAACCTCACGGGGAGGGGTACTGTTATTTAAATGAAATTCTCCGATCTCATCTCGTCGATTTATGCTATTTAGAACACCCTCCTTATTGTCGGAAAATATTTTTAAGCGGAGCACCATCTTATCTATGTCTCCCACACGAGACTCCAGTTGTACCATTTCCCCCTTTTTTGCATCGATCGGGCAAAATCCAGGCCAGGGATTTTCATCAAATTTTCTCACTTGATGGCCACAATGGGGACAGATGCTACGACTGGGAATCCGTTCCAAAACATCCGTTTCAGAAACATTCATGAGCAACGGCACATGAAAATCTGTTTCCCGCAGAAGAACTTCTCTGAATACATCCCCCTGTTTTCCTGTGCGGGGAAATCCATCGAGAATGAATCCTTGTCGACAATCCTTTTTTTCTAGCCGCGTTGTCATCACACCAATAGGAATCTCATCGGGTAAATCTGGATAATATTTCTCATCAAAAGTTTGAATCATCCAGCCCAATTTTGATTTTCCCCGAAATTCACTGCGGAATAAATCCCCAATGGATAGATTGGGGATGCCAAATAATCGACAAAGCATCTCTCCTTGGGTCCCTTTCCCTGACCCCGGTCTCCCAATGAGATTTAGAATGAAGCGTTTTTTTGCATCAAAAATTAAAGTCTGTTCTCCCTTTTTAAAAATCAATGAAGTGACATTTTGGATCCGTTGCCAGAGGCGATTTCCATATAAAATATCAAAGGCCTCGTGCAGGCCTGCTACCAAAGGGTACAATTTGAACGCATGGATAGAAGTCCATTCGTATTGGGAGTATTTATCAGGATCAATTTTGATGATAGGGAAACTCTTCAATAGCGCTTGATAAAGATGGATCCCGCTCTTTGCATTCGAGAGTTGGCTATAAAAGTGCCCATGGTATTGAATTTCCTTAGGAGAAACCTTAACTTGAGTCGCTTCTTCTAATTCTTTCAGGAGGGTGTTGATTTCTTTCCCATCAGTTTTGCTATTTGGAACACTCCATACATCCGGTTTCTCTAAGCGCATCAACATAAGGAGATGTTGCTGATGCTCAAGAAAAAAAACAGAAGAAGTTGTAGGGGTCATAGTTTTCTTAAGTGAAATGTCGTTTCATACACAGGCTCAGCTTCTTCAGAGGATAACTGAGAAGTATCTATGTCCAATGTTTCATAAGAATTTTTAATGACAGTAAGCAAGGGCTCAATGTTTTGATGGTAATCTAATAAACGATATTTTGCGGTTAGAGGATCATCGCCTTTCCTCTGGACTAAATTAGAGTGGCAAAAGTCACATATGCCGTCTATTTTTGGTTTTCTAGAAATAGAATTAAATGTGCAGCCACAATGATGACACTCCAATCTCGAAATCATCCGATTAAAACACACATCGTCATCTGCGTAAAAACAGATAAATTGTACTGGGATGTTTCGAGATGCTAAAAATGAAGCTAGAAAACCCAAGCACTCCTCATTTTTCGGAAAACCGTCGAGAACAAATGGAAGGTTTTTTTCGAGGGCTTCTTCAAGATGCAATAAAACAACTTCCCATACAATGTTAGGGGGAATAAATTTACCCTGTTCCACATCGATTTTTATCTTTAGGCCAAGGGGTGTACCATTGGCAGCTTCAGCTCTCAATAAAGCCCCAGGACAAATCTGATAATATCCATATTTTTGAGTGAGTAAATTGGCAAAAGTTCCTTTACCAGAGCCAGGTGGGCCTACCAGTACAAAATTAAGAGCATGAATATGTGTTGCAAAAACAAGAAAGAGAAAAACTCTGAAAAAATGCATAAATTTACGACCCTACAATTTCTCTGGAACCCCGACAGGGTATCTGACCACTTCAAACCCAATATTGTTCTTCATCCAGTTAATTTTTTTCTCAGTGAGCTCGAGGAACTCAGATTTCTTTTCACACTGTTCTGCTTCATCTAGATTAAACACAAAAGGTTCTCTTTCTTTTCCTAAAGCAAGTTTCATCAGATAATCTTCTATTTTCATGGTATTATATAAAAGAACATCGATCGAATGATCATAATTTTTAAATAAAAAATCTGCTGTTTCTGTTAAAAAAGCGACATGTTCAGGCTCGAAACCATCGAAATATCCACAGGGTTCATAAGAGTCGTCTAAAATTTTCACAAACCCATTGATTGTGATATACTTAAGCATTTGGATATTTAAACCACTTAAAATGAAGGGCAAGGCTCTATAAAATGCGCTATCGGGACTCGTGAATTGGATTATCTCATAGGCTCGTTGCTGGTTTTCTGTAAAAGTTCCAGCCTTTCTAGAATGATCCAAAATGCATAGAAGATCATTCATATTTACTAATGGCTGGTAATCAAAGTCTTCGAAGTGAAACCATCGAAAATGGGTGGCTACTGTCGCAATGAGTTCCCCTTCACGGCAAAAGACATCCGTCACATGGGGGTTTCCTAGGGAAGCTAATAGATTTGGGTATTTTTGAAAAATGCCAGCTTTTTGGAGTTGATCTATGAACCAAATATGATCGTAAATGTCATGGACTATAAATGCGCCCTTTGAGCCATTAAAATTTCCAATACTAAAGATCTGATTATTTTTTAACTGCTCTAGGATAGGAAGGTTTGGATTTTTATTATTGACATCTTGGATAAGGGCAAGATCTTTGTCTTCAATGAACATTTTTAACTTCTGCGATCTAAAAAAGGGGATGCTTCTTGTCGGCGTTTGGTCTCTTTCGTGATTGTCATGATATCTGTGTGATATAATCATCTTAGCTTGCATTTTCTCTTTCAAAGAGCCCATTAGATCGGCTTTGCAATGTAGAGCCATGGAATAAAATTCTTTTATCTTGTCATCGGATGCGTCGAGTATCGCTTTCTGCACGCCTGTAAATGCCTGTTTTGTCCTTCCAAGGGTTACGGGTATATTCCTCCATTCATCTAGGGCTTGTTCTTCAGAAGAGGCATCGGAGAGAAGAGTACTTGTGACTAAAACAATGAGTCGATCTGCTTTTAGAAAAAGATCATCTATGAGCAGCCGATTTTTAATTTGTTCGCGGATTTCTAGTGTCATTAGCACATCTAACTCATATGCATTTACTTCACCAGAGCTGGTCGGACTCTGATTAGAGTATCCTGGGTTAGGAAAATATTTTTCCTTTAATGCAATTAGATTAGAATAGTCTCTGTTTTCGGAACAAAATATTGGGACAGTCTGAACAAGAACACATAAAACAATTATACACTGAATGATTAGTCTATTTTTCATGATAAATCCTCTTCATCTTATGGTATAGAATATCTTCTTGTTTCAAAATTCAGATTTCTCTTTATCCATTCTTTTTTTCTTTCTGAAATGTTCACAGTAGACACTTCCCCCACTATCTCAATATCTTCTAGTCCAATGGAAAACTGAGATGGATTGTCTTGAGTGGCAATGGCTGACATATGATCTTCAATTAATAGAGTGGTATTGATTAGTATTTGTCTATTTCTTTCAAAATTCTTAAAAAGATAGTGCACTGCCTCTACAATAAAAGCAACATGTTCCGGATCGAAGAAATTGAAATAACCATAAGGATTGCCCTGGCGATCAAGCACTCTGATAAATCCATGTTTGCGATTAGATTCTATAAGTTCAATGGCCATTCCACTAAAGATGTAGCAGAGTCCTTTTAAAAAAAGAGATTTCTCATCGGCTGACACGATCAATTCCAATGCTTTTTTTTGATTAGCAGAGGATGTTTTATCCTGTATTGAGTTCTCTAGAACCTCCTTAATTGATTCAATACTGAAGAAAGGGCGGTAATTAGGTTCAGCTATTTGAAAAGATCTAAAATCAAAAGCAATAGAAGCATACAGCTCTCCCTCACGTGAAAAAATATCTTTTAAATGAGGATTTCCCAATCTCGAATACAATTCATGATAACGTTGAAATATCCCTTCTTCTTCAAGCTTTGCAGCAAACCATAAATGATCGAAAATATCATGAGAGATCAATGAACCTTTGGAAGGGGAAAAGTCATTAATCTGAAAGACCTTTAAGTTTTTTAATTTTTCTATAATGGGGATATCCCTGTCTTCCTTACATATTGTTTTAACTAAAAGCAAGCAATCTTTTAATATCTTTACATTTATTTTTCGAGCTTTCACCATCGAAAGAGTTCTAATTTGACCCTGATAAATTTGAAGTTGATTGTGTTTGTGCTGATTTTTCAATGTCCGCACAATCAATTCTTGAGTCAAGCCAGGTTCAGATTTCTGAATGTATTCCCTTGCTTGTCTATAAATATGCTGAATTTTATCTTCTGGAAGATTAATTATCTCAACCTGAGCAGAGGAAAGGAAGTCATTAGAAAATCCTTGTGTTATTGCAGCGTTGCGCCAATTGAGAATGGCCTGAGCTTCTGATTTTGCATTTTTGATAGATAGACTCAACCAAAGCAATAACATGCGATCGGATCGAGTTAATTCAGGATGTTCCAATAAAATGTGTGATATATTTTCATTTATTTCCAATTCTCTAACTAAATCAAACTCATTTTGGTTGATGTTGAGTTCAGAGAGGCAAGTTATTTGAGGATCAAAAAATAGAGGTGTTTTCAAGAGAGGACCACCCTGAGAAAGCAGGGCAGTTTCAATGCAATGGGCACCTGAATTGCCAAGTAGGAAAGAAGCAATGAAGAAACAAAAACAAAAATTTTTCACAATTTCTCCTTATCTCGACTTTGCACATTTTCGGCCCGAATGCCTTGTCTATTTGTCCTCGGACGTTCGATCTACCGTCGAACTGGAAGATTATTTAAAACAGGAAGGGGTTAAAAACCCCTTCCTATTTTAAATAACTCCTCCGAGAACAAATATACGTCGGCCTTCGGGCCGAAAATGTACAAAGTCGAGCTTATGTACATGCAAAGGCAGAATATATGATTCTGCCCGGAAATCGGAGGAGTGTGACATCTTAAGACATTTATTTCAATAGATTTGTAAGGATTTATTGCTCTAAAAAAAGGTGGAGAGGGGGTCGATGTCGATGAGGAGTCGGACTTTCTCCTTGGGGTCTTTGTTCTCGAGGATCCCTTTCAGGACTTTAAGGACGGGGGCCATTTTTTCTGTTTTGATGAGGAACTGGAATCCGTATTCGTCTTTGATTTTGGCGTGACCAGAGGGGACGACGGGGAGGAGTTCGATGGGGGAGGGGAGTTGTAAGATGAGATCTTCGCGCAAGAGGCAAGCGGCTTTGTAGGGGGGTTGCATCTGTTTGCCCTTGAAGGCGAGTTTGATGAAATGGGTAAAGGGGGGATAGCGAAAGAGCTTGCGGGTCTGCATTTCCTGGGTGAAAAAGGCGTTGTAGTCTTGGGCTTGTGCCAAGGTGATGATCGGGTGTTCGGGGAGGAAGGTTTGGATGAGTACCTCCCCCTTGAGGGAACCTCTGCCGGATCGTCCTGCGACTTGAGTGAGGAGCTGGAAGGTCATCTCGCTCGCCCTGAAGTCGGGGATCTGGAGCGCTCCATCGGCATTGAGCACAGCGACGAGAGTCACCTGTGGGAAGTGAAGCCCCTTGGCGATCATCTGCGTGCCGATGAGCACATCGGCTTTTCCTGAGCGAAATTGTTTGAATAGGGTGGCGTGGCTCCCCTTATGGCGCGTCGTGTCGGCATCGAGGCGCAAGGTCCTCACCTCGGGAAGGAGCGCGTGAAGCGCGCGCTCGACCATCTCTGTGCCAGCGCCCTTGAACTTGAGGGTTCCCTCCTTGGAGCAGTGGGGGCAGATTCTTGGAGGAGGAGAGAGTCTAAAGTCGCACAGGTGGCACGCGAGCACATTGCCTCCCAGATGAAAGGTGAGGTTCGTCTCACAGTGGGGACAGCGCGTAGATTCTCCACAGCTAGAGCAGAGCTGTGTCGTGTGGTAGCCCCGTCGATTTAAAAAAAGGAGGCTCTGCTCGCCGACCTCGAGCCGTTTTTTTATTGCATCGATGAGCGGAGAGGAGAAGAGAGTGAATTGTTTGTTTTTCTTTGTCTCTTCTTTCATGTCGATGAGGGTCACTTGGGGCATTGTAGCAAGGTCGGCTCTTGCATTGAGGACGCTTAGCTTATATTTTCCGCTATGCGCATTATGAAAACTCTCCATGCTCGGCGTCGCGCTTCCCAAGAGTACCGTGGCCTTAGTGAGTTTGCCCCGCATGACGGCCACATCGCGCGCATGGTAGCAGGGAGCCTCGTCGGTCTGCTTATAAGAGGCCTCTTGCTCTTCATCGACGATGATGAGCCCCAAATTCTGGATCGGGCTAAAGATGGCAGAGCGTGCGCCGATGACAATGGAAATTTCCCCACGGCGCATCTGGTGCCACGCGTCGAACCGCTCGCCGAGCGAGAGGCGGTAGTGGAGGATCGCAATTTTTTCTTGAAACCGACTTTTGAGCTTTTCAATCATCTGAGAGGTCAGCGCTACTTCGGGAACCAAGAAGATGACTCCCTTTTTTAATTTGAGTGCATAGTCGATGGCTTGCAGATAGATCTCTGTCTTTCCACTTCCCGTCACGCCATAGATGAGTCGCGGTTCAAATTCTCCCTTATCTAAAGGGATTTTGATGGCATCGAGGGTGTCTTGTTGTTCTGCATTGAGTTTTTTAGCGTGAGTGGGGAGATATTCGGCGTGGGAGAGGAGAGTCCTGTCAATTTCGATGGGTTGAGAGAGAAGGGCTCCTGTTTTGACTAAGGCTTGGACAGAGCTGGCCGGAGCTTTAGAGAGCTCGAGGAGTTTGGAGAGGAGAATCCCTTGCGGCGTTTGCAGGAGGATGTCGAGGACGAGAGCTCGTTTAGGAGAGGATTTTCTCAACTTCTCACAAAGGGAGACGAGTGCATTTTTAGACAAGTTGGGCTTGATGAGGAGTTGTTTTTTTACTTGCGCTTTGCCCCTCACGCTAGAGGGAAGCAGCGTAGTTAACACCTTTCTCAATGGGGCGCAGTAGTATTGGGAGATCCACTTGGCAAGCTCGAAGAGATCGTCTGGGATCTCTTTGTTTTCTAGGAGTAAAGAAGAAATTTCGAGAAGTTTTTCGAAAGGGCTCTTGTCTTTTAGGGCAACGACGGTGCCCTGTCTTTGCGTAGTTCTTACAGGGACTCTTACACGAGAACCGATGACGAGATCTCCTAGGAGATGCTCGGGGATTTTATAGTCGAGAGATTTTTTAAGGGCATCGTCGAGTAACACCTCCGCTATTTTCTGAGCATCTGACATAGCGTTTTCCATAGAGAGGCTTTAGAGGGGAGTTGTTTGTAGACAGAGGCAGCAGAGAGGGGCAGCAGAGGAGTGGGACCTAGAAAGAATCCCTCCTGGGTTTTTTTATAAAAACGGTTGAGGTTGTGCAACTTCTCCAACCCATGAGAGATTACAATAAGACGCAGGGCGTTTTTTTCTAGAAACGCTTCCCAGTGGTCCTCTTGCTCGAGTCTCTCTGCTGGCAAGATCTTCACCTTAGCGAGGTGCCCCTGAATGGCTTTTGCTAAACTCTTTAGAAGCTCTAGCGTCTCTGGGTCAGAGCTACATGCGAGTAAAACCACCTCAGCCCCTTCCACCTTCTCTTTCCAGGCGTTGCTTTTCTTTTTTCCCTCTTTGTCATCGGGAACTTCTTCGACAAGACGGATCGAAGGGGCTATTTTTTGCAAGGTATTTTTTAGTTGGGAAAAAGTGTGGGGATCGGGTTGTAGTGATTTTGTCGCCACTTGTTTTGTATGATTTGTCTCAGAAGGGGGATTCTCACTCTTGGGGGCAAGGACCGGCGTGAACTCAGAGACCTCTTCGCGCCTTTGCGTCTTTGCAGAGACTTTAGGCGTGAACCACCTCTTTTCTTCTTCAGAAGAAAAAAGGGTCTCTTTGGGATGTAATGGGTCTTTTAAATAAGTAAGGGTGTCAAAGAGGAGTTTATGAAGGGAGTCTGTCATGAAAGAGCCTTGTATATTCCCTAACATAGGAAATTTACTCATTGGAGAAAAGGGAATTTGCATACTCCACAGGATCAAAAGGCTCGAGGTCTTCTTGCTTTTCCCCCGTGCCGATCCACACAACGGGTACCTGGATCTCTTGGGTAATGGAGAGCAAGATCCCCCCTTTTGCCGAGCCGTCGAGTTTGGAGAGAACGATGCCGCTAAGAGGGGTGGCTGCATGGAAGGCTTTGGCTTGATCGAGTGCGTTTTGTCCCGTTGTCGCATCGAGGACGAGTAAGGTTTCATGGGGAGCCGAAGGGAGAACCTTTCCTAATGTGCGTCGGATTTTTTCTAGCTCTTTCATCAGATCGGTTTTGCTTTGTAGTCGCCCTGCCGTATCGATAAAGACGATGTCTACCCCTCTTGCTTTGGCCGCGGTTAGGGCGTCGAAGGCAACAGAGGAGGGGTCGGCGCCAGGAGAGGATTTAATAAGGTCTATTCCTAATCGTTTGCTCCACGTGTCGAGCTGCTCAATGGCAGCTGCTCTAAAGGTGTCCCCGGCAGCGAGGAGAACGCTGTTGCCTTGTTGTTTGAAATGGTAGGCAAGTTTGGCAATCGATGTGGTCTTGCCGCTGCCATTGACTCCCACGATGAGAAAGACATAAGGGGTGTGGGGAGGCTTTTGCCAAAGGGAAGGAGTGGGGCACTTGCTGAGTAGCAAGAGGGTGTGTTTGTGCAGAAGTTTGAGAATTTCGGGGATCTCGTGGGGAGCGCGTGTGCGCAGGTGGCTCTTTAGATACTCGATCAAAGAGGAGGTACACTTCGTCCCGAGGTCAGCTTCAAAGAGGATCTGCTCGAGTTGCTCATAGGTTTCTTCATTCCACGGCTTCCCTAGAAGAGCTTGGATACGCGAAGAGAGAGCGGATCGAGTTTTGCTCAACGCTTTTTTGAGAGTGTGGTAGAAGAATTTAAACATAATAATTGATAGATCTGATAAAGAGACTGAATATACCTCATGTTGCTCTTTAAAAGCCAATGGAGACCTTCGTAGATGGACACCCATGAATTTCAAGCCAAGGAGATCTTAAAAAGATATGAGATCCCCATCCCTCCTTTTGGGGTTGTGAAGAGTCCTGAAGAGGTGAGTGCTTTAATTCAGGCGTTACATTTGCACGATGCCGTTGTAAAAATCCAGGTGCACGCAGGGGGCAGAGGGAAAGCGGGGGGTGTGAAATTTGCAAAAACTCCAGAGGAGATTGCGCCGCTTGTTTCCAAGCTGATCGGCATGAAGATGGTCAATAATCAGACAGGTCCCGATGGAGTGATTGCACACCAGGTGCTCATCTCAAAGCCCGTTTCAATTAAGAAGGAATACTATTTGGGAGCGGTGATCAATAGGGAATCGGCAGAGCCGATCCTGATCGCCTCGTGTGAAGGGGGGATGGAGATCGAAGAGGTCGCGCACAAACACCCCACGAAGATCCTCCATCTTCCGATCGAGCTCGATGGCAGCGTGAGGGGATTTAGACTCGTGCGGTTGTGTCACTTTATGGGATGGACGGGAGATCTTGCAAAGCAAGGGGCTCTTATCGCCAAAGGGGTTGCCAAGGCGTTTATCGATACCGATGCCTCTTTGCTCGAGATCAATCCCCTTGTCGTCTCAGAAGAGGGGAAACTGTGGGCGCTCGATGCAAAACTCTCGATCGATGATAACGCGCTATTTAGACAAAAAGAAATTGCCAATTTTTATGATCCCACGCAGCAGTCTTCATATGAGGTGGCAGCAAAGGCGTTTGATCTGGCTTACATCGCCTTGCAAGGCAACATCGGCTGCATGGTCAATGGTGCTGGTCTTGCGATGGCGACGATGGATCTGATCCAGCACTGTGGCGGTAAGCCTGCAAACTTTTTGGATGTAGGCGGCGGTGCTTCCAAAGAAAAAGTGGCAGAAGGCTTTAAGATTATTTTAAAAGATCCCCATGTGAAAGCTGTCCTTGTCAACATCTTTGGAGGGATTATGAACTGCGCCACCCTCGCAGAAGGAATTATTGCCGCAGTGAAAGAGATCGGGATACGCGTGCCACTAGTAGTGAGGATGGAAGGGACGAATGTGGACGAGGGGAAGCGTCTATTGCAGAACTCTCAGCTCGCCATCATCACAGCCGACGGATTGAAAGAAGCTGCAGAGAAGATTTGTTCCACCCTAAAAGGAATGTAACTCATGGCCATTTTACTGAATAAAAAAACGAAAATCATCACGCAAGGGATCACGGGACAGGCGGGCAAATTCCATACGGAGCAGTGTATCGCTTACGGCTCAAATTTTGTCGGAGGAGTGACGCCAGGTAAAGGGGGACAAGAGATCTTGAGCCTTCCCGTCTTCGACACCGTTCATGAAGCCAAGAAGGCGACGAGGTGTGAGGCGACGATGATTTTTGTTCCCGCCCCGTACGCTGCGGATGCGATTTTAGAGGCAGAAGATGCCGGGGTTCACCTGATCATCTGCATTACAGAAGGAATTCCTGTACAAGATATGCTAGAAGTTTCTAGAATCCTGCGCGCATCTAAACACTCCCGTTTGATTGGGCCCAACTGCCCCGGCGTCATCACTCCAGGGGAATGCAAAGTGGGGATTATGCCAGGCTATATTCACAAGCGGGGGAAAATCGGAATCGTCTCTCGCTCGGGAACTCTCACCTACGAG
>JAHFTN010000105.1 GCA_023269365.1 Chlamydiota bacterium
CCCTAAAATGCGCCATGCCCTCTATCAAGACCTCGGCGTGCGGTTCCCTGGGTCCATGTCCGTACCGACTCTCCGATTTTAGAAAGTGATGAGTATTCCATCTCTTTAAATGAAGTGCCGATCGTCCGCGGGAAGATCATGGAAAATGCTTTACTTACAACAGAGACGCCGGAGAATTTGCGCCGCTATAACATCCCCTTTACCACAACGAAAAATACCTTCGGACAGCCCTCAGTATGGGTCGATAAGCAGTTCCACGAGATCTTGAAAAAAGCGGGAATCAAATTTTGGAAGCCCCTCGATGTGATGATCTTACACCTCTCTTATTTCTATAAGCAACATGGAGCGGATTTTATCGGCATCCAAGAGGTAAGAGGCATTTTAGAATTTATCGAAAAATCGTTTCCCGATTTGAGTAAAGAGGTCACACGCCTCGTCCCCTTACAAAAGCTCACAGAAATTTTCAAAAGACTCGTCCAAGAGCAGATCTCGATTAAGGATTTGCGCACCATTTTAGAGGCGCTTGCCGAGTGGGCCCAGACAGAAAAAGACACCGTTTTACTGACAGAATACACACGCTCCTCCCTAAAGAGTTACATCAGCTATAAATACTCGCAAGGGCAATCGGTCCTCGCCGTTTATGTCCTCGACCCTGAGATCGAAGATATGGTCAGAGGCGCAATCAAACAGACCTCGGCAGGCTCCTATTTAGCTCTCGATCCCGACGCTGTACAGCTCATTTTAAATGCGATGCGCTCTGTCATCGTCCCGACGCCTATCGGGGGCCAGCCCCCAGTACTTCTCACCGCTATTGACGTGCGCCGCTTTGTGAGAAAACTTATCGAAGGGGAATTTCCCGATATGGCCGTCCTCTCCTATCAAGAGATCGTCCCTGAAATTAGGATTCAACCTCTCGGACGCGTACAACTTGCTTAAGGGAGGAATTCATGTCGGATAATGCTTTTTCCTCCCCGAGCATCCCTCCTGTGCAGTTTGATCCAGCGCAAACGAGCCAAGCCGCAAAAATCGCCTCACAGGCAACTGCCATCCAACAAGAAGAGAGTCAAGAGGGTCTTCAAGCCTTTATCGACGAAGGAGCCTTCTCCCCGACGCTGATGGCCCGCCGCTTTGAGACGCTAGAGACACGTCGTCGCGGCACTCCCAAAGAAGAGGAGGCAAAAGAAAAGGCGCAAGAGAAGATCCTCTCCGTGCGCAAGATCGAAGAGACAGCAGAGCGGTTAAATAAAAAAAACCCAGAGATGCATACACGTTCTTTGCTCCTTTTAAGATCTCAACTTAAAGCGAGTGACACCAAGGAAGAGATTTTAGAAAAAGTCTTAGAGATGTACACCGACCATGCCCTTGCTGATGATGCATTTGACTTCCTCATCGACACTACAGATGGAGAGCTCGCTCGGCAAGTGGCTCTTGCCAAAGAGGCGCTCAACGCAAGACATGGTAAAGAGATTAGAGCCGGAAGAAACATCGCCAACCAAACTTCAGAATTTGCAGCTAAAGGGCTGGGGACTTCCCAGCAACTGCGCGCCGTCTATAAAGAAGTGACGGGCAACCCACGCGATGCCAACGGCCTCTTCGAAGAGCTCTCCTCCAATTTCACTTACGACAAGATGAAAACGCTGATCGATTTCCTCCTCAGCTCCTTGGGGAGCGACTTAAAATCCAAGGGCCCTTCAATAGACCGAGGAGAGCTCCACCGCCTTCTCTCTGAGACGCGTAAATTACAAGCCATCTTGGGGATCTTTCGCTTTTTTAAATCCCGGATGAATCTCATAGGAGATGCCTTTCAAAAACAGGGGCTTACCTTTACATTTACTTTTGATCTCTTAGCCAAACAATTTATGAAGGCGATCCAAGAGCGCTACCCTTCTGCCGAGAAGGTCTTACAACTAGCCGTGCTCCTCGGGCTTTCTGAAGAGTTAGTCGCCCAAGTGATCATCTTTACCCAAATGCGCGATGCTTTAAGGCAAATAGCTCCCAAACTCTTTAGATCTAATCAACATAGACAAGACCTACTTAATGCCTTTATCGATGCGATCGAAGATCTCGATGAGAAGCTCGAAGAAGAGGAGGAAGAAAAGTCATGATGAACCGTTTTGAAGAGCTTCTCAAAGAGTTAGGGATGGAATATTCCCTATCGCTGCATCCCGACCCTCACGGGATGTGTCAACTCAATATCGAAGGGATCCTCCACGTGCAACTCTCCTGTGAAGAGGAAAAAGAGCGGTTACTCATCGCCTGCTTTATCTGTGAAACTCCCGCTGGTAAATTCAGAGAAAACATTCTCAAAGCCGCCCTGAAACATAACTATCTGTATCCCTTGGGAGCGATCCTTTCCTACTCGGAAAAAAACAACCAACTTACCCTCTTTCAATATATCCCCCTCCCCTCTTTGCAAGGAAAGAAGTTGGCACAAACCCTTAACCTCTTCATCGCAAAAGCCAAAGAGTGGCGCGCCGCTGTAGAGACGGGCAACTTACAAGGGCTCTTGTCTTCTAATACACCCCGATCTAGCGGCATGTTCGGCCTATGAAAACACTTAAGGAGAAACTATTACATACAGCAACGGGGAAACAGTGGGATAGGGTGGGGATACAATCTCATCAGGGGATCATGGTGCCCCTTTTTTCCATCCACACCGCCCTTAGCTGTGGCATCGGGGAATTTCTAGACCTTCTCCCCCTCATCGACCTCTGTGCACGCTGGGGCCTTGATCTGCTACAGATCCTGCCCCTAAACAATGAGGAATCAGAACCGAGCCCCTACAACTGTATCTCCTCTTGCGCTCTAAATCCAATCTATCTCTCTTTGCATGCGCTTCCCCACCTTGATTCCCTTGAAGAGTTAAGACAGAAGCTCCCCCCACTCGAGAGGCTGACCAATATAGATCGGGTAGACTATAGCGAAGTTGCTACACATAAAGGTGCTTTTCTGAAGAAATACTATGAAGCTGTTGGGGAAAAAATTCTTGAGACAGACGCTGCACAAGCTTTCATTAAAAATCAGAAGTGGCTCAAGCCCTATGCCCTGTTTCGCGCTCTCAAAAAGCAATACAACGACGCCCCTTGGGAAGTTTGGGACTTGGAAAACCGCTGTTTAAACAAAGCGCAGCTAGAACACCTCTATCCCCTCTATGAAGAGGAGATTTCCTTGCATTGCCTTCTACAATACCTCTGCTTTATTCAACTCAAACGGGTAAAGACCTATGCAGAGAAAGCGGGCATCCTTCTCATGGGTGACCTCCCGATTCTCTTGAGTAAGGAAAGTGCTGATGTGTGGCAACACATCGAGCTATTCAATGTGCACCTAAGCGCAGGAGCTCCCCCCGATTCCTACAATCTCAATGGACAAAACTGGGGGTTTCCCCTTTTCAACTGGGATGCTTTAAGAAAAGAGGACTTCCTCTGGTGGAAAGAGCGGCTTCTTTTCGCAGAAAACTTTTACGACCTCTTCCGCCTCGATCACATCTTAGGATTTTTTCGCTTCTTTGCGATCCCCCCCAATCATCCTAGCGCCGAGGGGCGTTATATCCCCGACAACGACACCGCTTGCGAAGCTCAAGGGATCGAGCTGCTCTCGATGGTTGCTTCAAATACCTCTATGCTCCCTATCGGAGAAGATTTGGGAACAGCCCTTCCCCTGGTGCGCCCCTGCCTTGAAAATTTAGGGATCTGCGGCACGCGCGTGATGCACTGGGAAAGACGGCAGGATAAAGAAAAGAGTTATATCTCTCCCCAAGAATTTTCCCCCATAAGTTTAACCTGTGTGTCTACCCACGATTCAGAACCCTTAGCCCTCTGGTGGAAGGAGCGCACAGAAGAAGCTCTAGCTTTTGCAAAAATGAAGGGATGGGATTACACAACACAACTCTCTTCTCAGCAAAGAGAAGAGATCCTCTGGGATAGCCACCACAGCGCAAGCCTATTCCATGTTAATTCCTTGACAGAATATCTCGCTTTCTTTCCCGATCTCATCCATGCAAGTGAGGAAGAAGAGAGGATCAACACCCCAGGGACCTATTCCCCGAAAAACTGGTCCTACAGAATGATCCCTTCGCTAGAGGAGCTCCTCAAACACGAAGGGCTCTTAAACGTTTTTAAATGCCTTGTGCAGAAACAAACAAAGACTTAGCCATCCACTCTTTAGGGAGATATCTGAGAACAGTCGTTTCTGCTTTAAGGGCAACCTCTCTAAATTTCTCCTTTAAATCAGGAGTAGTTAGAGTGGGCAATAGCGAGGCCATCATACCTTTACCTTCTTCATTTTTCACATAAAAGTTCATGGCACGTAAATCTTCGAGCACAATGGCTCCACCAATGAGAAAAACCGTTGCAGTTGCAAGCCAAGGACTTCTGAGTATAAGAGCAAAAACAGAAGTTGCAAACGCAGCTACCTTCGCTTTAGTCTCTCCCATCTTCTGAGCCTTCAGCGTAGCATCTATTCCCTCCCCTTTTTCAGGATGAAATACAAAAAGACCCCCTAAAAAACTCCTTAAATTAAGCGCAACCATCGTTAGCCTCCATTACCTAAAAAGGGCAAATCTACACCATTTTTTTTTTCAGCGCCACAAAAAAATTGCTCTCAAATTGGACTTTAGCCATTGAGGGGCGGCAATTTCGCGAAATTATCGCCCCTCAATGGCTAGGGAGTGTCCCGTCAGAAATTTAAAAAATTACTTCCGCGAGCTGCTACTTGACCCCAATCTATAAAAACCTTTACCATGAGAGGACTCTTAGTTGTAAGTGGAGCCCTTCTTTGTATATCTTTCCTGTCGTTTTTTCCCTATTGTTCTTCCTTCTCACCTTAGGACCTTGTTTGCCCCTTGTGGCAAAAAAAAAAGTGACCCTAGAGCACAGGCAGCCACCTGAGCCCAGTGCACATACGGCACTTAAAACTTTACTTAACAGCTTAGATCCCCTTTCTGTCTCTCAGCATTTGGCTTTCTATGAGCTTTATGAAGAGACCCCTGAGGGGAAACAAGCTCTTTTGAGAGCTTGGAAGTTATTGGGAGGCGATGAGAAAAATCCCGGAGAAAAAGCAAAAAACCTTCCCAAAGTAGATATCCAGGCGCTAATTTCCCTTGTGACAAGGCAACCTTCCGATCCTGTCATCGAGCTCACTTTGGAACAACTCGAGTT
>JAHFTN010000106.1 GCA_023269365.1 Chlamydiota bacterium
AAAAAAAAGGCGAAAATCACCGCCGTACTTAAAGAAAAGACGGCTACAGAAGGAAGATCCCCTTGCAAGAATAAGACGGCACCGATCCAGACGAGGTTAAACGCTACAGGCGCTAGTCCTGTCAGGAAAAACCGGCGCTGGCATTGAAGCAGCGCGCTACTGAGCCCAAAAAGGCAGATAAAGATAATGCCGGGAAACATGTGCATCGTGAGCTGCAAAATTTGCGCATTCGAGGCGTGAAGGTTGCCCCGTGTCAATACACCCCATAACACTAGTTCAATGACGCCCGTCAAAAGAAGAAGAAAGCACGCTAGAGAGAAGAATAAATCGCGAAACAGCTCAGCGCCCTCCTTTGGGCAGTGGGCCCGTTTCTGCTCGAAGTAGGGGATAAAGCCAGAAGAGAGGGGTCCTTCTCCAAAGAGGCGTCTGAGCAGATTCGCAAAGCGAAAAGCGACCATGAACGCAGCAATTGCAGGATGACTTCCAAAGACGATGGCTGTCACTGTATCTCTTCCAAACCCTGTCAGCCGACTCAACAAGGTGCCCGATAGAAAAGAGCGGCTCGAGAGAGACAGTGTTTTTGGAGTATCGATAGGAGCCTCTTGCGACATAACTTCCTTCTAGTTACACTATGTTTTTGACCTTTATATAAAGGAAAAATAACAAGATATTAGGATGGACAGGATATACCCAAACAATTTCAAACGTGGGTTTTTCTCAAGGAGTTGCCCTGAATTTGGTCCCGGCGAAGCCGACATCGAAGCAGCTCAACTCGAATGAGTTGGGCGATGCAGATGGGACCAAACTCAGCGGCTAACGACGCTGAGGAAAACCCACGTTTGAAGTTGTTTGGGTATAAAAACATAAATTTCCCCATCCTGTCCATCCTAATATTTTGAGGGAATTGCAAAACTCCCAGGCAGCGCAAAATTGCCCTTTTGGCGGCTTTTGCCACCCTTCCTCCTCGTCTACCCTACTCGGGTATTGCCTCGTCGGAAGGGCATGGGTTGCAGCAAAGCTGCTGCAACCCTGGCAAAATCCACCAAAATCATCGATTTTTCGCTGGCTGGGAGTTTTGCAATTCCCTCATCTTGTTATTTTTTCCTAGAAAAATTTTACCAAGAGTCGTCATTGATGAAAAAAACACCGGCACACGAACTTCTCATCGGGGCACATACCTCTGCACAAGGGGGCGCAAATAACGCCCTTCTCGAAGGGCTAGAGATTGGCGCTACGACAGTGCAACTCTTCACAAGCAACCAAAAGCGCTGGGCCGGAAAACCCCTCAGCGAAGAGGAGGCCTCCCTTTTCAAGGAGACGATGCAAAATACGGGCCTCACAAAAATCATGAGCCACGATAGTTATCTTATCAACCTCGGGTCTTCTAATCCAGAGGCGCTTTGCAAAAGTCAAAAAGCGTTTAAAGAAGAGCTGCAGCGGTGTCAGAAGCTGGGCCTCTCTTTTCTCAACTTCCATCCTGGAGCGGCCCTCGAAGCCAGCGAGGAGCAGTGTTTGGAAAAGATTGTAAAAAGTCTTGAGGGACTCGAGTCGTTAGTAGAGCAAGGCCCCACTCGGCTGCTCCTCGAAACGACAGCAGGGCAGGGAACCTGTGTTGGCTGGAAATTTGAGCATTTAGACTTCATTATCAGCCGCGTACATAAAAAAATTCCTATTGGGGTGTGTATTGACACTTGCCATATTTTCGCTGCTGGGTATGATATTCGTACGAAAAAGGCATGGGACGCCACTTTAGAAGAATTTGACAGGGTCGTGGGACTCAAATACCTCTATGCCTTCCATGTCAACGACTCGATGAAACCTTTTGCCTCGAGAAGAGATAGACATGCCCCGCTCGGAAAGGGGGAGATCGGGATCGAGTGTTTTAAGGTGATGATGACCCACCCTTTATTGAGAGAGATCCCCAAATATTTAGAAACTCCAGAGGGCCCCCCTCTTTGGAAAAAAGAAATTGCCCTATTAAGAGAGTTTGCCTCATGAGCACGCGCATTAAGATTAAAATGATCACCCCTTCCCATCTCAACACCTCCGTTACCGTCAGCGGCTGGGTGCGCACCGTGCGAGAGCAGAGGAATTTTTCCTTTATCGAGCTCAACGATGGCTCGACCCTCTCTAATTTGCAGGTGATTGTAGAAGAGGGGGTGCCTAACTATGCCACACTGATGAAACAACTCTCAACGGGCGCTTCTTTAAGTGTTACAGGAACCCTCGTTCCCTCTTTGGGGCAAAAGCAACGCTGGGAACTTAAAGCCTCTCAACTTACTGTTTTTGGAACCTGTCTAACTGACGATTACCCGCTGCAAAAAAAGCGCCACTCTTTTGAGTTTTTGCGCACCATCGCCCACCTGCGCCCGCGGACAAATACACAAGGAGCCCTCTGCAGGGTGCGCAACGCTTTGAGTTTCGCAACCCACCTCTTCTTTCAAGAGCGGGGATTTCTCTATGTGCAGACCCCCATCATCACTGCGTCTGATTGTGAGGGCGCAGGCGAGCAGTTCCTCGTGACGACACTCGACTTAAATAAACCCCCGCGCCAAGCTGATGGCTCCATCGACTTCTCAAAAGACTTCTTTGGGAAAGCCGCCCACCTGACTGTGTCGGGACAGCTGAACGGAGAGGCCCTTGCGTGCGCCCTTTCTGACATCTACACCTTCGGCCCCACATTTCGCGCAGAGAATTCCAACACCTCGCGCCACTTAGCTGAATTTTGGATGATCGAGCCAGAAATGGCTTTTGCCACCCTTCAAGATAACATGGACTGCGCAGAGAGCTATCTGCAATACATCTTCAACTATGTATTGAAACACTGCCAAGAAGAGATGGAATTTTTCGATGCCTTCATCGACAAAGGGGTCCTCGGCAGACTCACTCAAGTGGCAACAACTCCTTTCGCACGCCTCACCTACACAGAGGCGATTGAGATTTTAAAGAAGTCGAAAAAACCCTTCCAATTTCCCGTTGAGTGGGGAGTCGATCTCCAGTCGGAGCATGAGAGGTATCTCGCTGAAGAATTTTGCAAAAAGCCCCTCATCCTCACTAACTACCCCGCAAAGATCAAAGCCTTCTACATGCGCGCTAACGAGGATGAAAAAACGGTGGCTGCGATGGATGTGCTCGTTCCTAAGATTGGAGAGATCATCGGGGGCTCACAGCGCGAAGAGAGGTTCGAGGTGTTAGAGCAAAAGATGCTCCAATTTAATCTCAATCCCAAAGATTATGAGTGGTATTTGGAGTTGCGCAAGTATGGATCTATCCCCCATGCAGGGTTTGGAGCGGGTTTTGAGCGGCTCGTCCAGTTCGCAACCGGCATGGAAAACATCCGCGATGTGATCCCCTTCCCCCGCTTCCCCGGCCATGCCGAATTCTAACTCGCTCTTTTAAAAAGAGGGCCTTTTGTCTGTGCGACCACCCCAGCACCCAAGCCTAAGAGCAGCGCTGCAATGGCAATTGCGTGTCCGACGACGGGAATCGATGTGACCGCGAAATACAAGATCACCCCCAAAAAGAAGGAGAGCAAGTGAGAGCGCTGCAGTCCCATTCTTCCAAAGAGCCAGTTGGAGCTCCAGAAGATGACATACACCTTTGCTGTGTAAAAGCCGACGACGTTAGCTGCAAGGAGCGTCAAGGCAAAGGGTACCCCTAAGATCGTAATGAGCAGTAACAGGAAAACAAGTGGTAATACGATGATCAGCAAGATCCCGTAGAGAAACGATTTCCAGGTGTGGTTTTTTAAAAAATGCAGCGTCGTCTGTAAGTTGCCGGAAAACAATTTCATCAACAAGATTCCCACGACGAAAGTGTAGATGAAATTCATCAACAGGGCAAGCACTTGGGATCCGAATAAAATTTTATAGAGCCATGTCCCTTCCATCATCTGATGTACAACGGAGGGGTGGTACAAGATAGTGCCTCTTACAACCGCTCCCTTATCGATCCAAGCTACCGTGTTGCTTCGATAATCGAGGTTGCCATCGACGATCGCCTTTGAAGTGAGGCGCATTTTCCCTACATACCCCAGCAGATTTTGATGAATATGAGAAGAGATGCGCACATTAGAAGCAACCAATGTTGCGCTCTCATCGATCGTAGCTCCCGTATCGATATTTCCCGCTATCGCTACGAGATTCCCTCCTATGTTAGAAGAAGAGAGCAGTTGTAGATTCCCCGCAACAACAGAAACGCTTCCTCCGATCAGGCCGCTCAGTAAAATCTGTCCTCCACATAAGCGGCAGTTGCGCATCACGTGTCCTGAGATGTCGATGCTGCCTCCCGATCCCAACACGTCACCGGAGACCACCCCGTCAATCATTGCCTGTCCTGCGAACAAGTAGACATCCCCATTCACGGTACCCGAAATTTCCACACTCCTTCCGACTGCGAAGAAATCCCCTTCATGGACTTGTCCCGCAGGAAGGACGATGACCGTTTCCTCTTGAGGCTCCTCTGCATAAATCCCCGTCCAGGCAAGCGCTGTGATGATAAATAAAATTAAACCCACGCGTGCACCCGCTTTTCTTTGGTTGAAAAAGTCTCTACGTACTTATGGATATTTGTAAGGAGCAACATCTCAGCTCTTGCCATCTCCTCTTCATTTCTCTGTTGCCGAATTTCGATGAGATGGATCAACGCTTCCATGTTCAATAGCGTGACATGGGCTACCGAAGGATCTACCATACGCGGGATGCTCAAATCGATGATGAGTTCTGCTGCAGATCCCTTAGGAACTTCTGTAATGAGATGCTGTGGGGAGTTAGACCCGCAAATCACGAGGGGAAATTCCACCCAAGAGGAAAGCTTATCCCAAGGGAGTAGAGAAATTTTAGCTTGTTCTGTAGACAAAGAACGGGAGCAAAGAGTCATGCGACAGAGCCCTTTATTTTTAAAATAGGAAATAATACTTCGATTGATTTCAGAATTCCCGATAAACAAAAGTGGCATATTCTCTAGCTCGTTAAATCGATGAGAGGTGATCTCAAATAAGATCTTGGGAATTGTCACCTGATTTTGAGAGAGGGAAAAATGGGAGCGGATATATTTACCCATTTGCAACGACTTTTGAAATAGGTAATGCAAAACACT
>JAHFTN010000107.1 GCA_023269365.1 Chlamydiota bacterium
ACATATTCCAGATTCCTTCTCTTGAAGGAGGGCTTTTTTGCGTTCCCATGGTTACCCTTTACGTTTTCGATCCGCTTCAGTTAAAAAGCGTTTGCGCAGGCGAATGAAGCGGGGTGTCACCTCGACAAGCTCATCATTTTGGATGAAATCGATCGCCTGCTCTAAAGTAAATAGACGAGGAGGCGTAAGGATGATGTTCTCATCACTTCCGGAGGCGCGGACATTCGTCATCGGCTTGCCTTTGACGACGTTGACCATTAAGTCGTTATCTCGAGAGTTTTCCCCGACGACCATCCCTTCATACACCTCTTCTCCAGGGCCTACAAATAAAGATCCACGCTCTTGAATGGAAAATAAAGAGTAGCCCGTTGCCTTCCCTACGGAATTGGAGATGAGAACCCCATTTTGTCTCCCCGGGATCTCCCCCTTATGAGGTCCATAGCTATCAAAAAGAGAGGTGAGGATGCCAAGGCCCCGCGTCACCGTGAGGAAGGTGTTGCGGTATCCCATCAATCCCCGTGTCGGAGCGAGAAATTCTAGGCTCGTAATATTGTGCTCGTTGGTATTAAGAGCGCGCATCTCTCCTTTACGCCTCGAGAGCTCTTCAATCACGGTGCCGGAATACTCTTGAGGGACTTCGATATGGACGATTTCAAACGGCTCTTCTTTGACTCCGTTTACTTCTCTCATGATCACCTGAGGTTTAGACAGTGTGAACTCATATCCCTCTCGACGCATCGCCTCGATGAGAACGGCGAGATGGAGCTCTCCTCGCCCACACACGCGCGCTGCATCATCGCGGAAGGTCTCTTCCACTTTCAAGGAGATATTCGCCCTTCTTTCTTGCACTAGACGATCGCGAATTTTATTCATCGTTACGTGCTTCCCATCTTTTCCTACGAACGGACCATTATTGACCATGATCTCGACAGAGATCGTGGGTTCTGCAAGGATAATGGGAGGCAATTGTACGATGTGTAAAGGATCGCAGAGGGTATCGCCAATCATCACTTCGGGGATCCCAGAAATGCTGACGATGTCGCCAACTCCCGCTTCATCCATCTCGATTTTTTTTAACCCAAAATACCCTTCTACCCTTTGTACTTTATGTTGAGTCGGGTGGCCGTTCTTATCGATCTTTGTAACGGGATCCCCCTTTTTAATTTTTCCCTCTAAAATCCGTCCGCACGCTTGGCGCCCGACGAAGTCATCGTAACTTAAAGTCGCTGCCTGCATCAAGAAGGGGAGCTCTAAATTGCCCGGAGGATGGGGAACCGCTTTGACAATGAGTTCAAGCAACGGTCTCATGTCGACGCGCGGATCTTTGAGATCCATCGCAGCAAAACCCCCAAGACCCGAAGCATAACAGACGGAGAAGTCGAGCTGTTCATCATTAGCCCCTAGCTCTACAAAGAGATCAAAGGTCAAATTGAGGGCGCGGTCGGGATCGGCGTGGGGTCTATCGATTTTATTGAGAACGACAATCGGTCGCAGCCCAATTTTAAGCGCTTGAGAAAGGACAAAGCGGGTCTGTGGCATGGGTCCTTCTTGTGCATCGACGAGGAGGAGCACACAATTTACAAGCCCCAGCACCCTCTCTACCTCTCCGGAAAAGTCAGCATGCCCAGGAGTGTCGATGATGTTGATCTTGTAATCTTCGAAGAAAATACTCGTATGTTTAGCAAAAATCGTGATTCCCCGCTCTTTTTCCTGGTCGTAGCTATCCATAGCTCTTTCTGCGACCTTTTCATTCTCTCTAAAGACATTGGACTGGCCAAGGAGGCTATCGAGCAGTGTGGTCTTGCCATGGTCAATGTGAGCGATGATGGCAATGTTGCGAATTTTTTCTGGGGTAAACATAAAAGTAAAGCGCCTCTGAATTTTAAATTAGTAGGTGGATTCTATGAAAATTGCCGATTAATTTCCAGGGTTAGTTTTTCTTGAAAAATAACGGAGGGAGGAATAGTCTGAGCGAGAATTTAAATGCCGTTTTTTAACCCCCTAAACTTGTAGTGGGGATTCCATGCAAACAACTTCAGATGAAGAAGATAAAGGTTTGAGAGAAGAGGAGCGTGCCTCAGAGGACTTGCTCGATTCTAAAACATCTCAATTGCATGACCTTTTGCAAGAAAAATTAGAGAGGGCATTCGATCAGGAGACCTCGACGGTTGTCCTTCAAGATATTATTAATATTACAGCAGAGCATGCCCCTGTCGATTTGGCGTATGCGGCCTCGGGCCTTCCCACGCACGCTCGATTGATGGTCTATGACAATCTGGTCGGAGTGGGAGCAAAAATTGAATTTATCGTGAACACAGACAGCCGTACGCGTGTCGCAATCTTTAGGCATATCAGTGATTCTGCAATCAAAGAGCTCCTCGAGCAGATGCCCTCTGATGACGCAGTAGAAGTGTTAGAAGATCTGGCAGAGAGGCGTTTTCGTAAAGTTGTCGAGATGCTCGATGTGAATAAAGCCCTTAAGATTAAAGAAATCAAGAAACACAGGCGCAATACGGCAGGGCGCTTGATGACGAATGAATTTTTTGCTTTTCCTATGGAAGTCACCATCGGAGAGGTTTCGTTGCAGATCCGCAACCATCCTGGCATCGATCTTACGCGCCAAATATTCGCTTTAGACTCTGAAGGGAAGCTCCAAGGTACAGTGCCCGCGCGCAATCTCATTGTAAATCCCTCTCACCTTCCCTTAAGACAAGTGATGAAGCCCATTGCTCATCAAGTGGAGCCTCAGGCCTCTCGGGAAGAGGTGGTGGAGATTGTCGATCGCTACAAAGTCTCGGCGCTGCCTGTTGTCGATACAGAAAACCATCTGCTCGGGGTGATCACCTATGAAGATGTCTTAGATGCCCTAGAGGATATTAATGACGAGACGATTGCAAATATGGCAGGAACGACGGAAAAGGTCAGTGAGCACGAACCTCTCATCACACGCTTTTTTTCTAGGGCTCCTTGGCTCGTCGTCACCCTTTTTGCAGGGCTGATTAACGTGGGGATCATGACCTCTTTTCAAAATTACGCCGGCGGCATCCTCATGTTCGCCCTCTTCTTTGTTCCTCTCATTACGGGGATGTCGGGCAACATCGGAATCCAGTGCAGTACCGTCCTTGTGCGCAGTATGGCCCTTGGCCTCATCTCCAAGGGGAATCGCCTAGAGACCGCCCGCAAAGAGCTCTTCGTCGGTCTCACTGCCGGCGCCATCTTCGGCCTCATCGCAGGCTTTCTCGTCTATGCACTCGACTTCATTGGCCTTACCACCCTCGATATCAGCGCCGTTTTTGTCGGTCTCATTGTTGGGGTCGGCCTCGCGGGGGCTTGCCTTGCGGGCACTGTCCTGGGCGTCCTATCGCCTCTTTTCTTTATGCGTATCGGTGTCGATCCTGCCGTCGCTTCGGGCCCCATCGTCACCGCTTTCAACGACTTTCTCTCGATGTCGATCTATTTCCTCATCGCCATGGGTCTTAGCGCCTTGCTTTTTTGAAACAAAGTAAGATAAGGAGTGGATTTCAGGATCCCTGCAAGGTTGATTTTTCTGATTTCTTTGCGGCTTAGCCGCTAAGACGCAAAGAAATCAGAAAAATCAACCTTGCAGGGATCCTGGGAGTGGATTACCTCTTCCCTTCTAGATAAGGGATAAGGAACAAGTGGTGCAACACTCCAAAGCGCAGTGTCAACGGATCGGTAATAAGTCTGAGAAGGGCATCGATCCTCTCTTTCGCTCTTCCGTAGGCGATCTGAGCTACGAGGTCCTCTACTTTTTCCATCGCTGTAGGAGAAAAGCAGAGTTGGGGGATCAACTTCTCGATGGTTGCTAGATTTTTTTCCTCTATAGCCTCTGTTACAAGTATCATTTGTTTTGCAGCATGCCCATAATATTTCATCACGTTGTTTAATTCTTCTTCTGAGAAATTAGTTTCCACTATTTCATTAAGCGCCGTTTCACATTGATATAAGTAGGACAGAGTTTCTTTTTTGATTTTATTTAAAATATTCTCTAGAAATGCGGGTTGGGATTTTTCTATTTTGTAGAGGGCAAATAGATCTGTAAGTTCCCCTGCAAACAGAGAAGAATTCTTCCTTAATGTTGTGATGAATTGTCCAGGTCGATCTTCTTTATTGACAAGTTTTTCTCGGATAGCCTCTTCAATGACGAAATTTAAGATCCGTTTGTTTCTAAATTCCATGGCCTGTTCTACTCTGTTTTTATCCGCTTCAGTGATCTCTTCTTGTGTATTGAATGTCTCATTTGTCGATTGCATGAGTTTAAACACGAGCTCTTGCAATTTGTCCTCTTGAAGGATTGATTGCGTGAGGGTGGATAGCATGACTGCCATGGATTCTATAACATTATGAATAGCAAGGCCGTCTATTGTGTGGTTCACGGTATCGAGAATCCCATTGGAAGATTTACTCAGCTCATCTTTGGTTTGGAATTTCGATTTTCCCAATACTTCTAGTAACTCCGTAATAAGGGCGGAGAGTTCCGCTTTTTTCCCGTTCGACAAGGAGGCTGCTTCTATAGGGTTTTCTACGGAATCAGGGCTTTTTAACGATTCCCACACTTCGTTTAACTGTTCTAAAATAATGTTGTGTAGACTATGGGAATATCCTCTTTTGTCTTTGATCGATTCTGAAGCGGAATCGATGAGAGAAAGAACAAGTTCTTCTGGATTAATAAAACGTTTCAGAAAAAAGCCTACAAAGGCACCGAATCTTTTCCCTAGAGTTTGTTTAAGCACATCGGCAAAGGCCGCCGTGTAAAGCTCTTTGGGATTGGATTTTAGCTTTGATTCATTTGCGAGTAGCGCATCTGCTAACATCTTGCTTAAAGGATGGGCAATTCCCGTGGAATTTTTTACGTCGTTATAGGTTCCATTTAAAATGGCTAAGTACTCATGACTGTTTTTCACAAGAGAGGCCTTTAAAGACTCAAAGTGATCAACTTTGCCCTCTTTGATTTTTTTTAGTATTTT
>JAHFTN010000012.1:0-14066 GCA_023269365.1 Chlamydiota bacterium
TGTGAGCCTCTCGAGGAAATGTGTTAGAAGAAATAAGAGTCTTTGTCGCTAAAAATGGGAGAGAAAGAGATGCCTCTGTTTTCTAGCAGGGAGCGGCTTAGAGAAGAGGTATCGGCGCCGGGCGCTTCTTCTTCACGGGGCAAAGGTTCTTTAGCCTCTACTTCTTTAGGAAGGAAAGGCTTGCCCATGAACTCTTTGTCCTTGTAGCGGCTGATGGTGTCTGAAATGAGAGTAGAAGGGGGAGGGATGAGGGAAGGGAACGCCTTCACTTCTTCTCCTTGAGCCTTCGGGGCGGCGTCGTCTGTAGACTGGGGCTCTTCTTGTCTGCGTGCCCACTCTTGCTCATCTTGAGGTCTGCGGTGGCGACGGCGACGGCGGTCTCTTCTTCTGTCTGAGCGGGGAGGAGCTCCTGTCTCAATGCCTTCCTCTTCGGAAGGGGAGACTTCCTCTTCTACCGCCTCTTCTTCCCTTTCTTGAGGGCGCGGCTGTGTGTGGCGCAAGGAGGCTTCCCTTCCTCCTCCAATCTTGATGTTGCGATCGTGAGGGGTCGTCTTTAATGCCAAACGAGGTTCCTTCACTTCCACGATTTCATAATCAGAGACGGGAACTAAAAAGGCTTTGGGTCTTTCTAAGGAGCGAAAGAAAAAGGCTTGCCCAAAAGAGACGACTTCAATGGCATCGACATAATACTCTTCAGCGTTCTCAGTATTCTTACTGCTGCGCACTAAAAGCTTGCATCCCTCTCTAGGGGACATGATTGTTTCTATAATTGGTTCTCGAGTAAAATCCACAGGTCTATTCCTTATGTTAAGGTTAGACACACCCGTTTTCCACACCGTTATTAAACTCGCTTGGTTTAAAAAAGTTATAGCGCTTATTTCACACCATTTCCTAAAGAAAGTCACAATCGATTAAGGAAACCCGGGGTGCGTCAAAAAATTTATTTCTGTTCTTGGGATGCCATATAAACCATCAGATCTACCACGCGACTGGCATACCCCATTTCGTTATCATACCACGCGATCAATTTATAAAACCAAGGATTCAGCGCAATCCCCGCTTTTTTATCAAAAATACAAGAGGTCGTGCTCCCTATAAAGTCGGAAGAAACAACCTCTTCGTCACAAAATTCAAGAATTCCCTTCATCTCTCTTTGCGATGCGTTTTTCATGGCGCTACAGATCTCTTCATAACTCGTTTTCCGACTGAGCTTTACAGTTAAATCCACGACCGAGACGTCTGGAGTGGGAATCCGAAAGGCCATCCCCGTTAACTTCCCCTTTACTTCGGGGATACAGAGGGCGACCGCTGTCGCTGCGCCCGTTGTCGAAGGGATGATATTTAAACTAGCAGCCCTTCCCCCTCTCCAATCTTTTTTTGAAGGGCCATCGACAGTCGGTTGCGAAGCAGTCATCGAATGCACCGTCGTCATCAGTCCCTCTTCGATTCCAAAATGGTCTACCAACACCTTTGTGAGAGGAGCCAAGCAATTGGTCGTACAAGAGGCATTAGAGACGATCTGATCTGTCTTGGGATTGAATTTTTTTTCATTTACCCCCATGACAAATGTGGGGCATTCCCCTTTAGCTGGAGCGGTAATGATGACCCTTTTAGCCCCGGCTGTGATGTGTTGTCGCGCGTCATCGGGGCTGGTAAAACGGCCCGTTGATTCAATGACATAGTTCACGCCTAGCTGCTTCCAGGGAAGGTTTAGAGGGTCTTTTTCTGAAAAGACACCCGTCTTTTTCCCATTGGCAACGAGGGTTTCGTCTTCGGCGTGCACCTTAAATGAGGGAGAGCCGTGGATCGAGTCGAATTTCAGCAGGTAAGCCAAATTGTCGGCAGAGACAAGATCGTTGACCGCAACGACTTGTACATCAGGATGAGCTTCTATAAGTCTGCGGTAGACAAGGCGCCCAATCCTTCCAAATCCATTAATGGCTACCTTCATCATCACACCCTTAAACTACTCGTGAAAGAGTGGATCATAAAGAAGATTATTTTAAGTGTAAACAGAAAAAAACCCCAGAAGAGTCTAGGGTTTTGTAGACAGTTTAACTGGACTTGTATCCATTGAAGGACGGCAAATCCAGTTTAGGCGATGTACTCGATGAGGCAGATAGGAGCGTTATCTCCTACGCGGAACTCTTTTTTGATGATGCGCGTATAGCCCCCTTTGCGCTCTATGAAGCGAGGACCTAGCTCGTTAAAGAGCTTACCAATGACTTTACGATCTGTATTGTAAGAGTCGAGATTGCCCGATTTTGCCTCTTTTGCCTCTTTGTTAGTGAGAGCATTGTAAGTGATCATCAGCTCTCCAATCGCCTGTCTGCGACTTGCCAGCGTGTTCTTCTTTGCAAGTGTGATCATGTGATCAGCATGGCGGCGCAATTCCTTTGCCTTGCGCTCTGTCGTCTCAATCCGCCCATGCTCGATGAGCGATTTAAGCATGTTTGCAATCATACACCGACGGTGACTCGCCGTTCTGCCAATTTTAAATGTATCTTTTCCGTGTCTCATACTTGCGTTCCTGCTTTTTCTGTGAGGTAATCTTGGACAATCTGTTTCACATTATCGCGCGTAATGCCAAATTTTGTGAGATCCATTCCAAGAGAAAGCCCCATCTCTTCTAATTTAGCTTTGATTTCATTTAATGATTTTTTGCCAAAATTTCTAAATTTCAGCATCTCTGACTCTGGCATCACAACGAGTTCTGCAATCGTCTCGATACTTGCTCCCGATAAACAATTTGTAGAGCGGACAGAAAGCTCGATCTCGTTAATTTTGAGCACCAGTTTTGCCATGAGAGCATCACGGTCTGTATTGAGCTCTACCTCTCCTTTGTCAAATGTCAAGCTATGAAATTTGAGTTGATCGAAAACTTGCAAATGGAGGACGCCAATCTGCGTTGCAAAAGAGAGCGCCTCTTCAGGGGTGATCCGCCCATCTGTCGTCACTTCTAAAATGAGACGGTCAAGGTCTGTATCTTGCCCTACACGCGTATTCTCTACAAAGTAGTTCACAAGGCGCACAGGAGAAAATGCTGAGTCAATAATGATCTCATCTACCCCCTTTTCCTGGGGATGCCTCTCGGAGGGCACATACCCTCTACCCATAGAGACTTTGAGATCTATCTTGCGCGTCATCGGCTTTGTCACATTAAAAATAACAAGCTCAGAATTCACCACGTCAAAATCAGAGACCCCGATCAGGTCTTTGAGCGTTACAGCATACTGCCCTTGATGCTTATCTAACATCGCTCCCGTAATATCCAATACTTTGGAAATGACTTTCGGTTCTCTAGAGCCACTCTCTTCATCCGTGGGAAGCTTTCTAAGAAGAGCATTTTTGAGGTTGAGAACAATGTGTGTCATGTCCTCAATGACCCCCTCAATGGCCATGTATTCATGAGAAACCCCTTCAATGCGCACTGACATAATAGCGGGAGCCTCCAAAGAGCCCAAAATAATTCTTCTTAGGGCGTTGCCCACGGTATGCCCAAACCCTTTTTCAAAGGGTTCTGCAATAAAACGAACGAAATTGCCGGATCGACTGGATTCATCAACTGTGATCTTTGTCGGCAATTCAAATTTGCCATACTTTACGGCCATGAACGAACTCCTAAAAATTTACAAGATTAATTATACTCTTCTTCGTTTGCGAGGACGGCAACCGTTATGGGGCACTGGCGTTTTATCTCGGATAATTGTGACAGCTAGCCCCGAACTCTGCAATCCCCTCACAGCAGACTCTCTTCCAGCTCCTGGGCCAGAAAGATTCACCTCTACCTCTTTCATCCCTACTGCCATCGCCGCTTTTGCAGCGTCTTGAGCTGCAACTGTAGCTGCAAACGCAGAAGATTTGCGAGAACCTACATACCCTACTTTTCCTGCAGACGCCCACGAAACGACATTGCCAGTAAGATCTGTAATGGAAATGATCGTGTTGTTAAATGTAGATTTTACATGCACAACGCCGCTAGGCACACTACGCGCTATCTTTTTCTTTACTTTTTTTGCAGCAAGTGGCTTTTTTGCCATTGCTTTTTGCGCTTCTTGTTTAGCCAAGGGTCACACTCCTCTTATTTCTTCTTATTCGCTACTGTTTTTCTCTTGCCTTTTCTAGTGCGCGCATTAGTGCGCGTGCGCTGACCACGTACAGGAAGACCTAAACGGTGCCTCATGCCTCGATAGCAGTGGATGCTGATCAGCCGCTTAATGTTGTTCTGAACCTGACGACGCAGATCTCCTTCAACAGTGTATTGCGATGTTAAAATGGCATTGATCTTGGCGATCTCATCTTCTGTTAAACTGTGGGCTTTCATATTTGGATTTAAACCCAATTTTGTACAAATCTCATTAGAGACATGTCTCCCAATTCCGTAGATGTACATCAAACTAATCTCTAATCGCTTTTTATCCGGGATGTCTATCCCAATCACTCTTGGCATGAAAAACTTCCTTTTTTCATAAACACTTGTCTTTTCTCTCGACATCGAGAGAGCACTGTAACAGATGTTTTATTTATTAACAACTAGGGAATGACAGCCTTCCCTTTTTTTAAATTATTTTATTAACGCCCTCGCAACTTTCCCCTCTTCATAAACCCTTCGTAACGCTTCATGAGAAGGTGGGACTCCACTTGTTTCGAAGTATCTAACACAACCCCCACGAGGATCAATAACGAGGTCCCCCCAAAAAAGTAGGTGATGGAAGAGTCTACACTCAACATCTTCCCCACAATCGTAGGTAAAATGGCAATAAGAGCTAAGAAAATGGCTCCTGCAAACGTAATTCTTCCCATTGTCGACTCAAGGTATTCCTGCGTTGGGCCTCCCTGGCGGATACCGGGGATAAAGGCTCCATTTTTTTTCATATCTGAGGCGATTTTTTCCGGATGAAACTGGGTCGCTGTCCAAAAGTAGGTAAAGAAAATAATAAGCAGAACATAGAACACCATGTAAACCCAGCTTCCGGGGGAAATCATCATAGCCATCTGCCCTATCCACGACCCTCGCCCAATAAACTGCCCAATTGTGGCAGGGAACATTAAAAGGGAGGTCGCAAAAATCACAGGGATCACTCCCGCATAGTTGATTTTTAGAGGGATATACGCACTGCCTCCCCCCTGCACCTCTTGCCTTCCCACCACACGTCGCGCATATTGCAAAGGGATCTTACGCTGCCCCTGAATAATCAAAATCGTTCCTACAATAATGAGGACAAAGACCCCACTTAAGACTACAAGAGAGGAAAAGGTGAGCTGTCCTGGCTCTTGAGAATCTAAATTGAGCTGTCTAATCACAGAACCTATGGTGCCAGGCAACGAGGAGAGGATCCCAATTGTGATAATCAAGCTAATCCCGTTGCCAATCCCTCGCTCAGAGATCTGCTCCCCAATCCACATCAAAAGCACAGTGCCTGCTGTCATCGTCACCATAAGGATCAGATAAAACAACCAGGGGAATCCAAAGGCTTGCACATCTAAAATTTGACTCGCTATGATACCAGGGGTTCCTGCGTTGAGTTGGATCGCATACTTTCCGTAGAGCCCCGCTTGAAAAAAGGCGAGGAGTACGGTGAGAAAGCGGATCCATTTGCTCATCTTACGCCTTCCTAAATCGGGATTCTCTTTGGTCTCCTTTTGCAAGGAGGGAACTAGCGCTGTCAAAAGCTGCATGATAATCGATGCGGAAATATAGGGCATGACTCCCAAAGCGATCACCGTCATCTGAGCAAAGGCCCCACCAGAAAAAACATCCATCAGCTGGAATAGGTTTTGTCCTCCTCCCGTTGCATTGCGGAAGACTTGTATCGCTGCCTCTCCATTGATGCCAGGAACGGGGATATAAGCTCCCACTCGACAGGCGATCAACATCAGAAGCGTAAAAACGATCTTCGCCTTTAGCTCCGGCACGCCCAAAATCCGTTTTATTCCCTCAATCATCTGATTTTTCAGCAGTTAAAGTTTGAGAACAGGGCAACTACACGACCGCGGAAATCTTCTCAAAAGAAATTCCACCACTTTTAAGCTTTTCTTCCGCTTGCGCTGAAAAAAAGAGGGCCTTAATGATCACCTTTTTACTTAAAAGACCTGTCGATAAAATCTTTAACCCTCCAGGGACACGACGTGGAGCTAACCCCTTGTCTTGTAGCGTTTCTAAAGTGACGAGATCTCCATCGGAAAAAAACTTATCGATCATCCCTAAGTTAATCGCAAAATTTTCTTTTTTAAACATTCCGTTAGTAAAGCCGCGTGTCGGGAGTCTTTTATAGAGAGGAACTTGTCCCCCCTCTTGCCCATAATGGTTTTTATAACCACAACGTGCCTTGTCCCCTTTGACTCCGCGCCCACAGGTCTTTCCACACTTAGACCCCATCCCTCTCCCTACGCGGAATGCTTTTTTTCTCGGGCGATGGGAATTGGATAGTTTTGATAGCTCGTTCATGTTTTAAGCCCTCGTATTTCTCTGTTCTCTTGACGATTGGTCAATTGGGATAGCGCTTCAATGGTTGCTCTCACTAGGTTCATTGGGTTATTCGCTCCAAGACTTTTAGAAACAACGTCCTTCACCCCTCCCAACTCAAGCACGGAGCGCACTTTCGATCCTGCAATCACTCCCGTTCCTTCCGGAGCGGGTTTCAACATCACTCGAGCTCCGTCCCAATCCACTACAATCTCATGGGGAATAGTGGTTCCTTCCATTTCAAATGTCATGACATTTTTACGAGCAGCTTCAGTCCCTTTTCTAATCGCATCAGACACTTCGTTGGCCTTGGCAAATCCAAAACCGATATGTCCTTGCCCATCTCCAATGATCACAAGCGCAGAAAAGCTGAACTTACGTCCCCCTTTTACAACTTTAGAACATCGATTGATGTAAAGTACCTTTTCCTCAAACTCCGTTCCGTAATCTTCCGCACATCGGTTCACTTCTTCTTTGGACATGTCTAAATTCCCTTAAAATTGTAATCCTGTTTCACGAGCCCCATTAGCCACTTCTGCAAGCAATCCGTGGTATTTATTAAACCCTCGATCAAACACAGCCTGTTGGATCTGCTTCTCTTTAGCAATCTCCGCAAGTCTAACGCCTACTTGACGAGCAGATTCCTTACTCTTTCGATCCAATTTCTTGTCTTGAAATTCTTTCATGATAGTCCCAGCACTGGCAATGGTAAATCCTTTATCGTCATCGATAAGCTGAGCACAAATGTGTCGATTTGACTTGAATACAGACAGTCTTGGTTTAGAGGCAGAGCCCTTAGTCTGCTTTCTAACCCGAAAACTTCTTCTGCGACGCCGTTCATTACGCTTCATTAAATCATTAATCATAATACCTTCTTAAGCGGTTTTACCTTTAGCCGCTTTTCCTGCTTTCTTGCGGACAAATTCTTTTTCATAACGGATCCCTTTGCCCTTATAAGGCTCTGGAGGCTTCATCCCACGCACCTGCGCTGCAAACTGCCCTACAGCGTGCTTGTCGATCCCACTAATGATAACGGTTACACTCTTATCTACAGTCACCTGAATCCCTTTAGGAATAGCAAGTTGTGTCGGATGAGAAAACCCTAGCTGCAAATCTAATTTTTGCCCCTGCAGCGCAGCGCGATACCCCACACCCACAAGCCCCAGGCGTACCTCAAATCCCTTACTGACCCCGATCACCATATTGTTTATCAAAGCGCGGAATAACCCATGGGATGACTTCGGCATCTCTACCGCATTATCTTTTTCAACGAAAAGGCGATTTCCTTCCACTTTTACAGAAATCCCTGCTTGAGAGGGGAACGAAAGGGTTCCTTTAGGGCCTTTAGCGGAAACCACTCCTTCTGCGATCTTTACTTCCACTTTATCTGGTAAAGCGATAGGCGTTTTTCCAAGTCGTGACATGCTTTTTACCTCTTTTTAATTACCAAACTAAGCAGAGCAGTTCGCCGCCCAGCTTCTTTCTGCGAGCAGTCTCTCCATCTACAATTCCCCCTGGAGTAGAAAGAATGGCAATCCCCATCCCCCCATAAATTCTAGGGATCTGCCGAGATCCTACATAGCGCCTTAACGAAGGGGAAGAGACTCGCTTAAGTCCTTTAATAACAGGCTCTCGACCTCCTGCATATCTCAAGAACAAACGTGCTTGCCCCTTTTCTTCATTCACCATGTACTTTTCTACAAACCCTTGAGATTGCAATACCTTAACGATTTCAATCTTCATTTTACTCGGGTAGAAATCGACAAAACGGTGTCTTGCTTGTTTTGCATTTCTAATTCTTGTCAACAAATCGGCAATTGGATCATGTAACATAGTTTCCCCTTATCAGCTATTATCTGTTTTAAATGGGAGACCGAGCAACTTCAGTAGAGTCACGCACTCCTCATCGTTGGCAGCTGTTGTGACGAACGTAATATTCATCCCCTGCGTTCTCTTGACTTCATCTAAATTAATTTCAGGAAAAATCTGCTGCTCGTCAAGCCCGAGAGAATAGTTGCCACTCCCATCACACTTCAGAGGGAACCCGCGGAAGTCTCGGATACGAGGAGACACGATATGACAAAAACGATCGAAAAAATCGAACATCTTTTTCTTTCTCAGGGTCACCTTAAGTCCAATCGCTTGATCTTCTCTTAACTTAAAATTCGCAACAGACTTTTTCGCTTTCGTAATGATCGCTTTTTGCCCAGACAGATTGGCAATCTCTTTCACGCAATCTTGCAAAGCATTTTTATCTTTTGTCGCTTCAGCAAGCCCCATACTGATAACGATTTTCTTCAGAGAAGGGATGAGCATTGCATTCGAATACTTATACTTCTCTTGAAGCTCTTTTCTCACTTCTTCTTGATAACGTTTTTTTAACCTAGACATCGCCTTGATCTACTTTATGAGTGTTTTTTTACTTGTCGAAGCGCAACTTCTTTGCTGCCTTCAATATAATAGAGCTGCTTAGCGCCTTGATCATCAAGACGCACCTTCACTTTTACCGGACGCCCTTCTGCATTACAGATAGCGACCTTGCAAATAGCGAGCGGCATCTCCATCTCTAAAATTTCCGCACCAGGAGCTTTCTCACGCCTTTTCGCATGTTTTTTGCGAATGTTGACCCCTTGCACAATAACTGCCCCTTCTGTACGGGAGATCACATCGCCGGTCTTTCCCTTGTCGTTTCCTGAAACGACGACGACCTTATCCCCTTTCCTAATCCATTTGCTCATATATCACTCCCTATATCACTTCTGGGGCAAGTGAGCTGATTTTTACAAAACCACTTTCACGCACTTCTCTCGCTACAGGACCAAAAATACGCGTTCCCCTCGGGCTGTCCTTCTCATCGATTAAAACACAGCTATTATCATAAAAACGCAGCAGTGACCCATCTTTACGGCGCACATAACTTTTCGTTCTTACAATGACAGCCCTTACCACATCCCCTTTCTTCACGCTGCCTTTGGGATCCGCTTCTTTCACAGAGCAGATGATGATGTCGCCTATATGGGCGTATCTGCGCTTAGAGCCTTTTAAGACTTTAAAACAGCATACCCTCTTGGCTCCTGTGTTATCCGCTACTTCTAGCTCAGATTCTTGCTGGATCATGATTCAACTCACTTAAATTAAAATTACTGTATAACTTCCAACACTCTCCAACACTTCAGTTTGGACAGGGGTCTTGTTTCAACAATGCGCACTTTTTGCCCTACTTGAATCATTGGATCTTCATTGTGAGCGTAGTATTTTTTTGCTCTCGTGATGACCTTGTCAAATTCAGGATGGCGAATCGTACGCTCTACTTTTACCGTCACTGTCTTCTGCATCTTCGTGGAGACGACAACCCCTTCTCGAATCTTTCTTTTTGCTGTATCCATAAGTCTCCTTAACTGCAACGTGCCAATTCTTTTTCACGAAGAACTGTCATCACACGGGCTCTATCTTTTTTCTTGATGCGCATTAAATGGGGTTTTTCCATCTTACGCGTGATCTTCATCTCATTGCGAAGTTGAAACAACTTCCTAGATAAATCTTGATAAAGCGCTTTCAATTCGCTCTCATCTTGATTTTTTAGTTCTTGTGCTTTTACCATAAATTTATACCCTTTCCACGCGCTCAACAAATCGTGTTTTTAGCCCCAACTTTGCTGCAGCTCTTCTTAAGGCGTTTTGCGCCATTTCTTTAGGAACTCCACCTACTTCAAACATCACTCTGCCTGGACGCACGACCGCTACCCAGTGGTCGGGAGCTCCTTTTCCTTTTCCCATACGCGTCTCTGCGGGCTTTTTACTGACAGACTTGTCAGGAAAAATCCGAATCCACACCTGCCCTTTGCGATTGAAATAACGATTGATCGCTACCCTACACGCTTCGATCTGATGGTTTGTCACACGCCCTCTTTCAAGGGTCTGCATTCCAAAGTCACCAAAATCCAAAAAGCCAGCTGCCTTAGTGAGGCCTGTATGATGGCCTTTTTGCATTTTTCTAAATTTTGTCCGTTTTGGCATCAGGGCCATAATTAACTCCCCTTCGCAGCGCGTTTGAGTTGTTCTTCCCCTTTATTAATCCACACTTTAACTCCAATGGAGCCATAAGTTGTTTCGGCACGTCCCATCGAATAATCGATCTCCGCACGCAGGGTATGAAGAGGGACTCGTCCCTCTTTGTACCATTCTGTTCTCGCAATCTCAGCTCCACCGATACGACCAGAAATCTGCACCTTAACGCCAGCAGCTCCGGCAGCCATCGTAGCTTGGATCGCTTTTTTCATAATCCGTCTAAAGGGGATCCTTCTTTCAAGCTGCTTTGCTATCCCATCTGCAACCAATTTCGCATCGAGATCAGGCCTTTTAATCTCTTCCACTTCAATCCAGATCTCTTTGCCCGTGAGTTTTTTAAGCTCTGCTTTTAATACGTCGATATCAGCCCCTTTCTTTCCAATCACTAACCCGGGGCGCGCTGTATGAATCGTCACTTCTACCTTGCCACTTGTTCTCTTGATTGCCAACGAAGAAGCCCCTTGACAACAAGGCTTTGTCATCAGGTGCTTTCTAATCGTGTAGTCTTCCCCTAAAAGGGTTCCAAACTCTTGTTTGGTAGCGTACCACAGCGAGTTCCATTTCTTATTAACAACTAATCTAAATCCTGTTGGAGATGTCTTTTGTCCCATTTATTTCCCCTTCGCAACGTCTGATGCCACAACAATAGTAAAGTGGCTGGTTCTTTTCATAATCGGGTGGCTTCCACCCTTGTTTTTAGGCTTTGCGCGCTTCAGCGTAGGTCCCGCATCGACCCTCACTTCTTTTACAACTAAATCGCGACGCTGAATAGAGAGTTGAGTCTCTGCATTTGCCACAGCAGAATCCAGAGTCTTCTGAAGAAGACCCCCAGCGCGGAGCTTGCAAAACATGAGCTGTACAGCTGCATCTTCCACAGTTTTGCCGCGAATTAAATCCGCTGCAAGACGCGCCTTCCTCGGGCTAATACGTATATAGTTAGACTTAGCAAAAGCCTCATGCATAATTACTTACCTTTTTTGTCAGCGGGTTTGGCAGCGCTTGGTTTAGCGGCAGCAGCAGGCGCTGCTGCAGAGGCGGCTGCAGGGGCGGCCGCGGCCGTCGCTGCTTCTGCAATTTTCTTAGATCCATGCCCTTTAAATAGACGAGTAGGAGAAAACTCCCCCAAACGATGTCCCACCATACTCTCTGAAACAAAGACGCTAAGGAACTTTCTTCCATTGTGCACTTCAAAAGTATGCCCGACCATGTCAGGCAGAATCATGGAACGTCGCGACCAAGTTTTAATCGGATTCTTCTTTCCCGAACTATTGAGCTTGTCCACCTTATTCATCAAATGATGGTCTACAAAGGGGCCTTTTCTTAACGATCTTCCCATAATAAATATCCCTTCTTATTTCCTGCGATCTTTTATCAACATCTTGTTGGACTTGCGTTTAGATCGAGTGCGGTATCCTTTTGTGTACATCGCCCAAGGAGTCTGAGGAAGGTAGCCATTATGCTTACCTTCGCCACCACCGTGGGGGTGGTCAACAGGGTTCATCGCCGTTCCTCGCACAGTAGGGCGGATCCCTTTCCAGCGAGATCTTCCCGCTTTTCCTTCTGCTCGCAAGTTCCTTTCAGGATTAGACACAGCGCCAAATGTCGCTTTGCAATCTTCATTAACCATACGCACTTCTCCCGACGGCATACGCACTGTCACATGCCCAGCGCTCTTAGCCATCAGCTGCGCAGAAAGCCCTGCCGATCTTACAAGTTGTCCCCCTTTTCCAGGAGTTAATTCGATATTGTGGATGACAGAGCCGAGCGGCATCTTTTTAAGGCGCATAGAACATCCTACGTTGAACGTCCCCTCATCATGATTTGTCAAAAGGTCCCCTACCTTTAAACCCTGAGGGGCTACGATGTAGCGCTTTTCTCCATCGATATAGTTAAGTAAAGCGATCAGCGCTGTTCTATTAGGGTCGTACTCGATCGAAGAGACTCTACTAGGAACCATTTCTTTGTCTCTCTTGAAGTCGATAAGGCGGTAAAATCTCTTATGTCCACCCCCTTTATGGCGGCAAGTGATGTGACCATGGTGGTTACGGCCGTTCGTTCTCGTTTTTTTAACAAGAAGAGATTTTTCCGGCTTAGCCCCTTTTGTTAAATCCTCACGCGTAGTCAAGATAAGATGTCTTTGGCCGGCTGTTCTTGGACGAAATTGCTTTAACATAATTTTTTAAAATCCTTTTAAAGTATTTTCTCTTCAATCGTATCGCCTGCTTCCAAAGTCACAATTGCCTTTTTAAAACCCGGCTTCATCCCAGAGCGGCCGCGCAAACGACAAGCTTTGGGTTTCGCTGTGATCGTATTGACAGAAACAACTTTGATACTTCGATCGCTATAAATCTCTTCAAGCGCTTGCTTGATCTCTTGTTTTTTCGCTCTCTTGTCGACAATGAATACATACTTCGGAGAATTGCATTTCTTAACAGAGGGGTTGCTCGTGTTGGTTTGCAGCTGCCCTAACATATTGGCTTTTTCTGTCACGTGGCGAGATAAAATGATGTCGAATGGACTTTTCTTTTGCATACCTTTAAGACCCCGCTAATAATACTTTCAATTGATCCACCGCCGTATCCATGATCACGAGATCTTGGTGCACCATTACATCATATCCACTCACGTTCGGCATCAGTAAAAAATCGTTGCCAGGGATATTGCGCAGACTCTTAAAAAACAGGGAGAATTTGGCTATAGGAGAGGCTTCAGCAGAAGAGATGAGCGCATCCCCGAGGAACAACACTTTATTCCCTTCTAACTGACAAGCTTTCAAGAACTGAGCGAGGAGCGCCGTTTTAGGTTCCTTCATCTCTTCAAATTGCAACACATGAACCCGGTTTTCTGCCATCTTCTCAATTAACAGATGGCGCACTACAGAACGCTTCTCTTTGCGGTTCATCCTCACATGTTGATCAAATTTAGGCCTTGGTGTGTGTACACGCCCTCCCCCTTTATATTGAGCAGCTCCCAGATAACCCTGGCGCGCTCTTCCCGTCCCCTTCTGAGGGTGAGGCTTTTGTCCACTGTGGTTCACCTCAGCACGGTTTCTTGTGCTAGCAGACCACTGTCTCGCATTTTCCCTTAGAGCTACGATATAGTCTTTAACCATCTGCGAATTCGCAGTGGATTTTAGCAGTCCTTCTTCAATCGCAATCTGCCCCGTCTCTTTCCCGGCTAGATTATACTTTTTCAATGCAACCACAACTCACTCCTAAAAACTATTTTTTCTTTGGGCTCGTTTTCTTGATAGACTTGGTAATGTACACAAGACCGCCGCGCGCTCCTGGAATCGCTCCCTCAACAAGAAGAACTTGCTTCTCTTCATCTATCTTAACAACGCGCAAACTCTGCTGCGTCACCACTTCTCCACCCATACGACCTGCTTTCTTCTGGCCCGGCAAACAACGACCGGGAGAGGTTCTCATCCCCGTAGATCCACCATGCCTATGAAAGCCAGAACCATGAGAAGCGGGACCTCCCGCAAAGTTATGACGCTTCATCACACCTTGAAACCCTTTTCCCTTTGACAC
>JAHFTN010000012.1:14076-18513 GCA_023269365.1 Chlamydiota bacterium
TGACACCCCTTGCACATCCACAAAAGCAGCGTCCGCAAAATAGGAAAGTCCCATCTCTTGACCCGGCTGAAACTCTGCAGCCGATACCAAACGAGACTCCACACTATGGTTGCGAGGCTCAACGCCCGCTTTTGCAAAATGCCCTTTCAAAGGCTTTGTCACATTTCTGACCTTGGAAGATTTTACTTTAAAGGCAGAAAGCTGAATCGCCTCATACCCATCACTTTCCTTGCGCTTTACTTGCGTGACAATATTCGGTTCTGCAGAAATGACGGTACACACGATGTGGTTGCCGTTCTCATCAAAGATCCGAGTCATTCCTCGCTTCTTTCCCATGAATTTCAATGTCATACGTTTTCCTTTTTCTGCGCCCAAATCGGCTACAGCTAACAAATTTCTAAAAAGATGAGGGCCACTCTACCCGAAGAGATGGATTGAAGTCGAGATGAAATGCACACATTCTGTCGCCAAAGGCCCTTATCTTTTCTTTTTCTCATAGAGAAAAGAGGGAAGTTAAAAAACTTGCCCCCAGAAGAAAAGCACCCCACTAACAGCGACAAGTAGTATGCGGAGCACCAGACGCTTCGCACTTGCTTATCTTTTTGCCTTCTAGTTATCTAGGCTGAAGGGGAGAGGCTAACAAAATCCTGGATTTTTCCACAACCGATTTTTTATATTTTTAGGATTAACAGGTCGTGAGCTTCGAAATGAGGAAGAGGGAAAATAAAAAACTTACAATGAAAATGAGGGTAAGCCACTCTTTGGCTTTGAGCTTGGGATGCATGAGACCGGGTATTTTTAGGTTTGGGAAAGCTCCACTCTCATTTTTTTATAAAAATGACTAGATAGTTTTGCTGCCAAATACACAGTCCCCAGAGTCAGAGTAGTGCGCGTCCCCCAAAAGCGGGAGGTCGATGGCCCCAAGAACAATGTCCCTAAAGACAAGAAGGCAAGAGCCACAGAGGTTCCATTTGTCACAAAACACAGCCAGGCATGACGCCTTTTTTCTGGCTTAGTTTCTCTGTATAACTCTAAACAATTTCCCATAAAATCGGCTCCATCCAACAAGAGCGAGACCGTATAAACAACCGCTTGCAGTAACACCACCTGACGCGTAGCTAGGGAAGCAACTTTTAAACTTTCTCCTAATAACACCGTTTGCGCCGCTGTCCCCACCAGACCCAACCCATCCATCCCCACTTTTTTACAAGAAAGAACCATCGTAAAAATCCCTGTGCTAGGACCCGATTGGCTCCATTCGCGGGCGCTAGAGTAAAAATCTCTCGCGTCGGAAATCACTTGAGGCAAGATGCTCATCGATGTGAATACATCACATTTAACTCGAACCCCTTCCGCTATAGAAGCGCTCGACTCTGACCCAAACAGCTTAATCCACTCAGCAATGCGGCCCATCAAGGAAAGGCAGTCTGAACTTCCTTCCATCGAATCGGCCCACTCCCCTGCATGGTGCAAAAAGAAAACAGAGGGGGGGGAAGAGGCGGGTGCTGACATACAAAAACCTTTTTAAATGGACAAGGGAGGCTATTAAAGCCTCCCTTGTCCCGTTAGTTCAAAAAAACCTACTAGAGTTAAGCCTGTTTAGCTTCTCCCCCAGTTTCTCTGACAGAAAGCCAGAGCTGTCGATGCCACCCCTGCGGTGTAAAGAGCACAAGGAACCCATACAGGCACCTTCTTCCCAAGAACACGCTCTATCTGGCTTATTGAAGCCAGGGAACAGTAAGACACGTCTCTTACCACATCCAGCAAGCAGGCACTCATTTTGGAGTATTCTCTTCTTTGATACGCCTTAAACGCCGCACGAGCATCTTTCACGAACAAAAGACTCATTCCAATCTGCGTAGCAACATTGCCCACTGCTTTCGCTGTGTTAACGTAAGCTGCGCTAATGCAAGGAGCTACAAACTCTGCAGCATCGCTTATAGAATTAAAAATAGAAGCGACAAAGCCTATACCATCGAGTATACTGAATCTCCTTGCACCCCAATTCAATACCATATAAAAAGTATTGGGTATTTTTTCTCCTAACTCGAGAGCCCCTTTAAAGTTTTTAACTACGGTGAGCTGCGTTTTGAGAGTCGCAAGCCTGGGAGGCAACCCGCCGCGAGCAAGATCTGCATTCCACAACGTCGCAATCCCTAGCTTTGCAAGGATTGCGTCTTTTTCGCCTGCCATTCTACGGACCACACCGCAGAAATTACATGCAGCATTGAATCCGATATAACATATACCAGCCATAAAATTCCTCTTTACAAGTTAAGAACACCTTAGAACATTTCCGAAGAGACAGGATAAGGCATCTATGGATTTAAACCCAAGCAAAAAGCACCGTTAAAACTAATTTTAGTGAAAATTAAAGTTGCATGGAGATAGAGATGTGCAAGCCGCGCGTAAACTCCTCTGCAGACATCGTTTTTTTTCCTTCGAGCTGGACCTGAAGGAGCTTTAGGGCGCCTTTGCCACAGGCAATGATCCACCCCTCTTTTCCAAATGATAAAAAGGTCCCAGGAGGGGCTGTTTCGTTAGGGATAATAATAGATTTTTTAATTTTGAGCCGCTTTAATTCGTTGCCTAATTTTAATTGACACCAGGCGCCAGGAGTGGGGGAGAGGGCGCGAATCTGATTATGAATTTCTTGAGCCGAGCGGGTCCATTCAATTTTTTCCTCCTCGGGAGTGAGCTTAGGAGCGAAGGTTGCAAGGGAGTGGTCTTGGGGGGTTCTTTTAAGAGTACCCTTATCGAGCTGTTCTATGACCCTTAAGAGCAGCTTGACACTGAGGGCTTGAAGCTGTGGCTCTAAGTCGCAAAGAGTCATCTCTTGGGGCACAGGGATCGATTCGATGGCTAAAATATCCCCTGCATCCATCTCGGGGGTCATGGCGATGATGGAGATCCCCGTTTCTTCTGCTCCTGCCATGAGGGCGCGTTGCATGGGAGCCGCTCCCCGAAACTGGGGAAGGAGCGAGGCGTGGATATTGATGCAACCCAAACGGGGCATATCTAAAAGGTTTTTTTTGATGATCTCTCCGTAGGCGACAACGACAAAGAGGTCGGCATTAAAGGGGAGAAGTTGTTCTACAAAGGCGGGATCTGACGCTTTTTCCGGCTGAAAAAGAGGGAGGGAAAGAGCAAGAGCTGTTTCTTTAACGGGAGGGAAGGAGGAATGGAGGTGACGCCCTTGGAGGCGGTCGGGCTTTGTTACAACGGCAACGAGTGTATTGTTGCTACGAGATAACTGTTTTAACACCTCTGCTGCAAAAGAGGAAGTTCCAAAAAATACGATTCTCACACTTTGTCCGCTAACAACTCTTCGAGTTCATCAAATTCTTCTTCCTGTATAGCCTGAGGAATTGTTCCTTGGAAGCCAATAAGACCTCGCTTGGAGGCTTTGCAAAATTCTAACCAGTTTTTGACATAAGGATTCATTTCGATCTCTTTTTCAATCTGCTCTAGTGCGTCCGCTAAGCGCAAGCCTGAGCGGTAGGTGAGCTTAAAGGCCTTTGCAAGAGCACGCCTTGTTTCAAGGGGGAACCCATTGCGCTTTAAACCCACGAGATTCAATCCGCCTAACTTATAGGGAGAACCCGCTCCAATTGTAAAGGGAGGAACGTCGTGAGTGATTCGACTAAATCCCCCGACCATCGCATACTGCCCAATACGAGAAAATTGATGGATTGGAGTCATCCCTCCAATGATCGCAAAGTCCTCAACAATCACGTGCCCAGCCAACATCGCCCCATTGGCCATAATCACACGGTTCCCAATTTCACAATTATGAGCGACATGGCAATAGGCCATAATGAGACAATGATCCCCAATGCGCACAACAGCATTTTCATTGCAAGAGGAGTTAATCGTGACAAATTCGCGGATCTCACAGTGCTTGCCAATGATGACGTAGGTTCTTTCCCCTCGGAATTTGAGATCTTGCGTCTTAGTTCCAATGCTCGCAGAGGGCCATACAACGGTCCCTTGCCCGATCGTAGTGTGCCCATCGATATACGCATGCGATTTAATCACAACATCCTCTTCAAGGATGACGTTTTGTTTAATAATTGCATACGCCTCGATTGTCACATTTTTTCCTAGCTTAGCACCAGGCTCGATGACTGCCAAAGGATGAATCGTCGTCATGGTATTCCAACTCTTAAGTGGTTTCTTTATAGTTGCTCTTTATCTACAAGGGCAAATCCAACTTCAGCTTCAACAGCCAACTGATCATTGACCATAGCTTTTGCTAAAACACGCCCCCCTTTATTGCTGATGTATAACCCTTTTGCATGGAGCATCAACACATCGCCGGGAACAACGGGTCTTCTAAATTTTGCTTTACTGATATTCAATAGCACCGCGATTTTCTCAGAATGGCACTTTTTATGCACCAAAACACCGCCCGCTTGCGCTAACGCTTCTAAAATA
>JAHFTN010000013.1 GCA_023269365.1 Chlamydiota bacterium
AAGCAAATGTTAGGAGAGACGCAGCCCGTTTGTTCTGCTGTCCCTAGTGCCATTAAGGCAACGCTTCGCTCCTATCAACAAGAAGGGGTGCACTGGCTAGAGCGGCTGCGCGGCATGTTTTTAAATGGGATCTTAGCAGATGATATGGGTCTTGGTAAGACGCTTCAGGCGATCGTGGCCATCACGCAGCATAAGACACATAAAAAAGGGTTGACGCTAATCGTGTGTCCCACCTCTTTGTTATACAACTGGAAAGAGGAGCTCGCTAAATTCAATCCCCAGCTCAAAGCGCTTGTGATCGATGGGACTCCTGCTGCGCGCAAAAAAATGATTGAGCAGATGGGCAAGTATGATGTGATGATCACCTCTTATACGCTTTTACAAAAAGATGTCGAACTCTACAAAACAACGGTGTTTAGCTACGTGGTATTAGATGAAGCACAGCACATTAAAAACAGGGGCACGCGCAATGCCCGCTCAGTGAAGATGGTCTCTGCAGATCACCGTCTGATCCTCTCTGGAACGCCGATAGAAAATTCTTTAGACGAGTTATGGAGCTTATTTGACTTCTTGATGCCAGGCTTCCTGGGAAGCTATGAGCGCTTCATTGAGAAATATATCCGCGTATCGGGAAAAGAGCAGACAAAGAATTTGGAATATTTGCGCAAAAAAGTCTCTCCCTTTATTTTGCGCCGCATGAAAGCCGACGTCCTCGACGATCTACCTCCCGTATCAGAGTTGGTCTACCATTGTCAGCTGAGCCCCATTCAGCAAGAGCTATACCGCTCTTATGCAGAAGCGGCGCGAGATGAACTTGTCAAACTCGTACAAAAAGAGGGATTTGATAGAGTGCAGATCCATGTGCTTGCGACCCTCACTCGCCTTAAGCAAATCTGTTGCCATCCCGCCATCTTTGCTAAAGAGAAGGCAGAGCCTGGAGATTCTGCTAAATATGAGATGCTCTTGGAGCTGTTAGAAACACTGATAGAAGGAGGGCATAAGACGGTGATCTTTTCTCAATATACGCGCATGCTCCACATCATGAGAGAAGATTTTATAGCCAAAGGGATTCGGTTTTCCTATCTCGATGGGTCGAGTGCGAACCGTTTAGAGATTGTGAAACAATTTAATGAAGAGAAAGAGATCTCTGTCTTTTTAGTGTCGCTGAAAGCAGGCGGTACCGGGTTAAATCTCGTGGGAGCTGACACGGTGATCCATTATGACATGTGGTGGAATCCTGCAGTGGAAAGTCAAGCGACCGATCGGGTGCATCGGATGGGACAAAAGAATTCCGTTTCTGCTTATAAATTAATTACATTAAATACAATTGAAGAAAAAATTGCAGAAATGCAAAAGAGGAAAAAAGGATTGGTCAAGAAAATCGTAAGCTGCGATGATGAGGCAATTGCGAAGTTGACGTGGGAAGACGTTCTTGAGCTTCTTAAAACTTAAATTGTAGTAATTATGGCAGAGTATTCAATTCAATTTAAACATCTTTTTGATAAAGTGGGACGCCTGCTGTCCAACAAATTTGGACAAGTTTCTGGAATCTTGTCTAGCGATATTGGGATCGATTTGGGAACGGCGAATACACTTGTTTACGTGCGAGGCAAGGGGATCGTGTTGGCGGAGCCCTCTGTTGTCGCTGTCGATTCTCTCACTAATGAAGTCCTAGCCGTGGGGCATAAGGCGAAGGCGATGTTGGGGAAAACGCCGCGCAAGATCCACGCCGTGCGCCCGATGAAAGATGGGGTGATTGCCGATTTTGAGATCGCAGAAGGGATGTTAAAAGCTCTGATCAAAAGGGCGATCCCCGCGCGTAGCTTATTTCGCCCTAAAATTCTCATCGCCGTCCCCTCGGGGATTACGGGTGTAGAAAAAAGAGCTGTTGAAGATTCCGCGATGCGGGCAGGAGCCCAAGAGGTGATTCTTATCGAAGAGCCGATGGCAGCCGCGATCGGCGTCGACCTTCCCGTCCATGAGCCTTCTGCGAATATGATCATCGACATCGGAGGAGGCACGACGGAGATCGCCATCATCTCCCTTGGGGGCATTGTAGAGTCCAGATCCCTGCGCATCGCGGGGGATGAATTTGATGAGTGTATCGTCAATTACATGCGCCGCACCTATAACCTGATGATCGGGCCTCGCACTGCAGAGGAGATCAAAATGACGATCGGCTCGGCCTATCCTTTAGGAGACCATGAACTTGAGATGGAAGTGAGAGGAAGAGACCAAGTAGCAGGGCTTCCTGTGACAAAGCGGATCAACTCTGTCGAAATCCGCGAATGTCTAGCAGAGCCGATCCAGCAGATCGTCGAGAGTGTCAAACTCACCTTAGAAAAGTGCCCTCCGGAACTCGCAGCAGACCTCGTAGAGCGCGGCATGGTGCTCGCTGGCGGGGGTGCCCTCATTAAAGGGCTCGATAAAGCCCTTATCAAAGAAACGGGCCTTCCCGTCATCGTCGCACCCAATCCCTTGCTCGCGGTGTGTTTGGGCACAGGCAAAGCGCTAGAATATTTAGACAAGTTTAAAAAACGCAAAGCGTTTGCTTTGTAATTTTTCGGACAGAAAAATAACAAGATGAGGGAGTTGCAAAACTCGCGTTGCAGATCAAAAGGCAGGACACCTGCAAAGTCCTTGTGACTTGCCCTCTTTAAAACAGAGAGAAAAATAACAAGATATTAGGATGGACAGGATGGAAAAAAGGTAAAAAATTTCCCGATTTTCTCATCCTGTCCATCCTAATATCTTGTTATTTTTCTTAAATTTGCAAGGTTAGTCTTGAAAGACTTTGCAGGTGTCCTGGGTCAAAAGGGCGTTTTTGGACCCGCAAAGCGAGTTTTGCAATTCCCTCATCTTGTTATTTTTTTCTTTTTCAGGGTGCAAATGGTTTCTCTTAAGGACTGGACACAGAACCGCGATTTAATTCGGTGGGTAGAAGAGGCCATTGCTCTTTGTACTCCAGATCAAGTTCATTTATGCGAAGGTTCTTTAGAAGAGTACCGCTCCTTATGTCAGCTCCTCGTTGCTAAAGGGACCTTCATTCCGCTGAATCCTAAAAAACGACCCGAGAGTTTTTTGTGTAGATCTTCTGCTTCCGACGTCGCGCGCGTCGAAGAGGCGACATTCATCTGTTCTAAAAAAAAACAAGACGCGGGTCCTACGAACAACTGGCGCGATCCTGGCGAGATGCTTGCCCTTCTTAAATCGAAATTTAAGGGAAGCATGCGCGGACGTACGCTGTACGTGATCCCCTATAGCATGGGCCCTGTGGGATCTCCCTACAGCCACATAGGCGTAGAGATCACCGATTCCCCTTATGTCGTATGCAATATGAGGATGATGACTCGCATAGGGACAGAAGTGGTCAAGGCGCTTGGCAACGCCCCTTTTGTACCGTGTATGCACACGGTGGGGATGCCTTTGGCAGAAGGGGAGCAAGATCTTCCTTGGCCTTGCAATAGCGAGAAATACATCGTCCATTTTCCTGAGACAAAAGAGATCTGGTCTTTTGGAAGTGGGTACGGGGGCAACGCGCTTCTTGGGAAGAAAAGTTTTGCACTCCGCATCGCCTCTGTCATGGCAAGAGATCAGGGGTGGCTTGCAGAGCACATGCTCATTTTATCCCTCACTAACCCCGCAGGGAAGAAAAAATACATGGCAGCGGCATTTCCCTCTGCCTGTGGAAAAACGAATTTAGCCCTCCTCACCTCTATGCTGAAAGGATGGAAGGTGGAGTGTGTCGGCGATGACATCGCCTGGATGCATGTAGGCAAAGATGGGCGGCTGTATGCGATCAACCCGGAGGCAGGCTTCTTTGGTGTCGCGCCAGGGACCTCTTTTGCCTCTAACCCGAGCGCAATGCGTACGATGGAAAAAAATACCCTTTTTACTAACGTCGCCCTCACGGAAGATAACGATGTGTGGTGGGAGGGGATGACCCCTACACCTCCTGCCCATCTTACTGACTGGACGGGGGCTCCTTGGACTCCCGACTGCGGGCGTAGGGCGGCTCATCCCAACTCCCGGTTTACAGCTCCTCTTACACAGTGCCCTGTTCTTGATCCCGCTTTCCAAGATCCTCAAGGGGTTCCCCTTTCCGCCCTCATTTTTGGAGGGAGGCGTGCTTCTTTGATGCCGCTCGTCTACGAATCCCTCTCTTGGGCTCATGGCACGCTCATCGGCGCTTCTGTCTCCTCAGAAATGACGGCGGCTGCAAAGGGGGAGGTAGGCAAGTTGCGCCACGACCCGTTTGCGATGCTCCCCTTCTGTGGTTATAATATGGGAGACTACTTTGCCCACTGGCTCGCACTGGGAAAAACTTTCTCCGCCACCTTCCCGCGCATCTTCCACGTCAACTGGTTTCTAAAAAGTCCTCAAGGAGACTACCTTTGGCCCGGCTTTGGAGAGAATGCCCGGGTACTCAAATGGATTTTTGAAAGAGTAGAGGGGACAGCTTCTGCAACATCCACCCCTATTGGGCTCCTACCCACACAAGAGAGTCTCGATCTTTCGGGACTTGCCCTTCCTAAAGAGGCCCTGACTCAGTTGCTTGCCCTCGATCCTTCCGCTTGGTTGCAAGAAGTAGCAGGGCTCCGCTCCTACTTTTCCCTATTTGGAGAGCAGTTCCCACAAGGGCTTACCGATGAGCTCGATGTTCTCGAGCGTCGTCTCCAGGAAAATAAATTCTCGACTTTTTAAATCTGCGCAGTTACGCTGTTTCCCAAATATATTCTTAAATAGGGGGAGTTTATGGACGTCTTAAGCACTGTGAAAAATGCTTTGGGATCCCGTTACGATTCAGATAAAAACGGGTATGGCATGTGGTCTATTAAAGGGAGAGCTGTTGCAGTGTGTGACCTTTGCGTCCATTTGGTTGTGGGTTCTTACGATGTGGGAGCGGCGATAATTGTCCCTACAGCGCGCGCTGTAGTCTCTCTTACGCGCATCATTTTTCTCTCCGGGGCCCATGCTATTTTACATAGCAAGGATCCCTCCCTCTCTCCAGAGAGGGGCACCCTATTAGATAAAATATTAGATACAAAAACGGATAAAAAAGCCTTTAAGGCGGCCTGTATTGAGGCCTTTACTGCTCCTCTTGGGCACTTGGCGCTCAGAGTGAGCATGGTTGTGACAAACCTTGTAGGCTTAGGATTTCCCGATATGGCCCGCCACGCTCGCTGTGTTTTTGCTCCTGCCGCCCCGCCAGCTCAAAAAGTTAGCCCCACTTCTTCGGAAGGAAGTGAGGGTTTTGGCGTAGTTAAAAAGGAGGGAAACAAAGAGATTGCTGCCCTTCTAGACGCCGTTAATTTAACTCAAGAAGAGCGTAACATGTTCTTCAGCTCTACTTCTAATGTAGAAGAAATAAGAGCTTTATTAAATCTTTACGAAAAGGGGAAGGCTGAAAAATTACAAGGCCGCAATCCCGTTGGAATAGAGGCTGCAGTCCTTCAAGATCTGCAGGCGTACATCAACGCGCTCTTGGAGAGGATTCGAAGTGGCAAAGAGCTGACTTTTGCATGACGTGAGTCGGTAACCGAACCAATGGTTCAGTTATACTACGGTCAGCCTGAAACTTGGAATTTATGCTGCTGCCTTTTTCTGTTTAGCTTCGCGTTCGCCCTCGCCAGCTGGCAGAGAGATGGCACCGGGCTCCACGCTTTGCTAAACAAAAAAATGCAGGGCATAAATTCCAAGTTTCAGGCCGACCGCAGTATACCAACTACTTTTCCTAACGGGAGAAAATCTCTTGCCCTTTGAAGAAAAAGGAGATCTCTTTTTTAGCATTGTCTGCACTGTCCGAGCCGTGGATCGCATTTTTCTCAATCGACTTCGCAAAATCGGCGCGGATGGTTCCAGGAGCTGCTTCTTTGGGATTCGTAGCGCCCATGAGGTCGCGGTTTTTCATAATGGCGCCCTCTCCTTCCAGAGCGGCAATGAAGACAGGTCCTTCAATCATAAAGGTGACAAGTTCTAGGAAAAAAGGGCGGTGAGCGTGAACGGCATAAAACGCTTTGGCTTGCTCTGCTGAGAGATGCACCATCTTGGCTGCAATGATTTTTAGTCCCGCTTTTTCAAAACGAGCGAGAATTGCTCCAATGTGATTTGCCGAAACGGCGTCAGGCTTAATAATAGATAGAGTCTGCTCTCGTGTCATTTAAATTCTCCTTGTAGGGTGGGGAGCTAAGTATAGAAATTTACAACATTAAATTCATCAATGAAATGAACAATTTTGGCGCAAGATCTATGCTTAAATAACCTCAAAAATGAGTGTTCCTCTGCGTCGTTAGCCGCTGAATTTGGTCCCATCTGCATCACCCAACTCATTCGAGTTGAGCTGCTTCGATGGCGGCTTCGCCTGGACCAAATTCAGGGCAACTCCTTGAGGAAAACCCACGTTTGAAGTTGTTTGGGTATATAAGCTTCGCTTGCTTCAAATTCAGAGCGATTTTTTGTCAGAAACTCGACTTTTTAAATATTATTTTATTATTGTCATTTTAATAGCAAGTAAGTACTATGTTTATTTTTAATTAAAATGAGTAAATTATGTGTTTTTTCTCATTAAAAAATGTTTTAAATTCCAGATATGGCTGGGATGAGAATTCCTATGGCATGTGGTCTGTTAAAGGGAGGGGGGTTGCAGCTTGTGACATTTCCATCCACATTGTAGTAGGTGCTTATACTCTCGTAGAGAGTGTCGCAGTTTACACAGCGCGTACTGTAGCTTCTCTTGCATGCATTATTGTTTTCCCAGCTGTCAATATAGCCTTGTATTGTGGAGCTTCTCACTTGTCCTCAGAGAGGGTCAGCAGCTTAAATAAGATGTTTAATGTAAAAAACAACAAAGCTGTTTTTAAAACATCTTGTACTCAGATCATTCCTGAAATTCTTTCTATATTAGCAATCAGAGTTGGCATGGTTGTGGCTAATGTTATAGGTTTGGGAGTTCCCGATATTGCGCGGAAAGCTCGTAGTTATTTTAGGGTTTTTGCAGCAGTAGCAACATCCTTTGCAGATCCGACTGGTGGGGCAACGCCTGAAATAAAAGAGATTTTCCAAACACCAGGTTTAGGGAAGAATGGGTTCCCAACAGCAGAGGATCCCGAAAACGAAATGTTAAAGGAGACTAAACAGGAACTAGAGGATCTAGAAGAGATAAAGTGTCTAGTGAAGTTAGTGAGGTTAGAAAATAATACGTCCCCAACACAAAAGAACGCGGACGAAATATTAGAAGAGGCTTTAGAGGAGCTTGAAGATCAAGAGAGAATCCCTGATGACAGCATGGAAAATAATGAGTTAGATCCTATTACAATGGGAAGAGAGGATGCTCTTCAAGAGATGAAAATTGAGAAAACGCTAAAAGTTACAAAACTAGAAAGCGAAATAATAAACAGGCTGCGGATGCTTTTACTCCCGTGGTATTGGAAAGGCTATAACCCTTTTGATCTAACAGAAGAAATCTGTCTAAATTCCTGCTTATTTATTAGAACGCTTTTGCCTTATGTTCGAGGGGAAAAAACACACCGGTTCTTTGATGACCAGTGACCCTTTCAACTAGAAGAGGGACATTAAATTCATCAATGAGATAGACTAGTATCGGTTTCTTCTTTTTTAAAGGCTCTATATGACCTACGGCAAGTATCCAGACCTTAACCTTGTCAAGCGTATCCTCGTGATTAAAATGCGCCATCATGGGGATGTGCTTCTTACCTCGCCCCTTTTCTCCCAGCTCAAAAAAAAACTTCCCTATGCGACGATCGACGCGTTTATTTACAGAGATACCTTGCCTATGTTGGAGGGGCATCCGGCAATTTCTCATTATTTGCTTCACGACAGGGGGCGAGGAAAAAATTTCTTTAAAAAGATGGCGTATGAGATGGCCTTATTGAGGCAGATTCGGGCCTCTCATTACGACCTTGTGCTCAACTTGACAGAAGGGGATCGGGGCGCCATCGCCGCAAGGGTTGCAAGAGCGCCCTACCGTGTAGGCTTCGATCCGAAGGGGTCGGGACTATGGGGAAAGCGCTCGATGTATACGCAGGTGGTCAAAACATGTGCCTTGCCGCGCCACACCGTCGAAAAGCAGCTCGACGTCCTGAGGTGCATCGGCATTTTTCCCGCTCCAGAAGAGCGAGATCTCTATCTGCATATCCCCAAGGCATCAGAGGAAAAAATATTGACCTTCCTCGCTCAAGAGGGGTTGCACCCTGGAGGGTATGTCGTGATCCATCCCGTCTCTCGCTGGCGCTTTAAATGTATCTCTGTAAAACAGATGGCAGAAGTTCTTAAGGGGCTACACGCTCGCAACATCCCCGTGATCTTAACGGCAGGACACGATGCGCAAGAGAATGCAATGGTACAAGAGATTCTTAGCTTAGCGCCCCAGGTGAGAGCTTTCAATTGGGCAGGGAAACTCACCTTAAAGGAACTTGCTGCACTCATCAACTTAAGTAAAGCGCTGCTCTCTGTCGACTCTGTGCCATTGCATATCGCATCCGCTACAAAAACGCCGCTTGTCGCTCTCTTTGGCCCCACCTCAGAGCTCAACTGGGGCCCCTGGATGCACCCCAAGGCAAGAGTTGTGACGAATCCCTTTTCTTGCCGCCCCTGCTTTCAAGATGGATGTGGAGGGAGTAAAATGAGCGATTGCCTCTTCTCAATCTCCCCTAAAAAAATCTTGGATGCCTTGGAGGATGTTCTTGCAATCTAATTTTTCTTTTTTAAATTATATCGACTTATGATAAGTTGATATATAGCGTATGGGTTGTTTTTGATTTTATCGTTTGCTGACACAGAAATTTCTGACATCTATAACGGAATTAATTCGAAAAAGTCTAGAAGTATACACAAAAAAACTCAAAAGTTGGACTTGATTCAGCCCAATCAAGAAAAAAATAACAAGATATTAGGATGGACAGGATAGGAATCCAGTTCAGGTTTGTTCGTCTGATCTCATAAGGGCATGGATTTTCTGTCTTAGTTGCTCTACCTCATCTAATTCGTTGGGATGATGCAGGCGTTTGTATTCCAATTTCTGTTGTCCAAAATTAATCAGCAGTCCAACTGATATCCCTTTCTGTTTCATCGCAATAAAAAGGGCATTTTTGTAGATATTTTCCAAAAAACCAGAACCAAGTTCTCTCATTATCTCAAAACAACATCCTATAATTATTTCCGAAATAGCGGAATGGGGTAGCTCTGTTTTGGTTTTTATCCTGTCCATCCTAATATCTTGTTATTTTTTCTTTTATACCCAAACAACTTCAAACGTTGGTTTTCCTCAAGGAGTTGCCCTGAATTTGGGCCAGGCGAAGCCGATATCGAAGCAGCTCAACTCGAATGAGTTGGGCGATGCAGATAGGGCCAAATTCAGTGGCTAACAACGCTGAGGAAAGCCAACGTTTGAAGTTGTTTGGGTATAATTACAAAACTCCACTGGAGTTTTATAATTACCTCAATTCAATCGGATTTATGAATCGTAACCCAGCTGGGTTTTTTGAATAACAAGATGAGAGAGGGTGCGGCGCAGACAAGGACGATGCTTAGGGCGAGAAAAGTGACGTAGAAGGTGGTGTCGCCGGTTTTAATCTGTAGGGGAGGGAGGAAGCCGATGAAGAAGGTGGTAATAGCCCCGATGAGGCCAAGGCCTGCTGTGCACCACATCCCTATAAGGCCGCCCGGAATTTTAAAGGATCTCTTGATATGAGGGTGTGTGTAGCGCAATTTAATTGCGGCGGCAAACATGAACACGTACATGACCAGGTAGATCTGCGCTAGGGTGGCTGTCAAGATCCAGTAGGCGCTGCTTACCGTGGGCATGAAGAGAAAGACAGAGGAAAAGAGAGTAACAATAATCGCTTGGGCAATGAGGAGCGCAACAGGGGTTTTGTGGCGGTTGAGTCTGCGGAAGAGAGGAGGTAGATCTCCGTCCTGAGCGGCGGCGAGAAGTCCTGCACTCGGGCCCGCAATCCAGGTGCTCAGCGTCCCGAAGGCGCCAAAGGCAAGGAGGATGGCCATCACAGGGATGAGCCAATCCATTTGGTAGGCGGCAACGAAAAGGGAAAAAGCTTGTAGAGAGCCTGACACCAAGCTGATCTGGTATTGGGGGATCACCATGGCAATAGCTAAAACGCCGAGTAGGTAGAGCCCCAGAATGAAAATCCCAGATAAAAAGATCGCTTTGGGGTAGTTCTTCTGGGGATTTTGCACGTTGTTTGCGTGGACGGCAGACATCTCAATGCCACACAAGGAAACCAAGACGCCGGAAAAGAAGACAAGTTCCCTCGGTGAGCTGAAGTGGGGGATGAAACTGTCCAGAGTGCAGGAGATCTGGAGGGGATTGCCCGATAAATACCACCAAGTGCCTAGACCAATAATGATGCCTCCTGGAATTAGGGTCCCTGCGATGACGCCAAAAGAGCTGATCCAGCTCGAAAAACGGATCCCCAGCAGATTGGCAAGAGTGGTGAGCCAGAAGAGGGTCACGACGAAGCAGAGGATATAGAGGGTGTTATGGGAGAGTGCGGGATCGATGATATAGGCGATGGTCCCTGCGATGAAGGAGATCAAAGTGGGGTAATAGACGAGATTTTCTGCCCAGAGGAGCCAGATCGCCAAAAAGCCGGTACGATGGCCAAAGGCTTCCTTTACCCAGGCGAAGACCCCTCCCGTTTTGGGCCATCCCGTGGAGAGCTCCGCAGAGATCATAGAGACGGGAATGAAAAACAGCAAAATGGCGAGGATCAAGAAGAATAGAGAGGCAAACCCATACTCCGCAATGGTGGGCCAATTGCGCACGCTGCTAACAGCGGCCACATTGATCATAGCGAGGGCAAAGACGGTGAGGGGTTTTTTCATGAAGAGAGTATTTTTGCGTCCATGATATGTCATTTTTTTATATTTCTACAAGCGCTTTAACCCTTGATCTGTTATTTTCGTAAAAAATGTTGGAGTTTTATGAGAAGTTTAAAAACTCTTTTTAAAAATAATGAGGCATGGGTCCTTGCTAAGTTGGGTAAGGATGCGCGCTATTTTTCTAAGATGGCCAAAGAGCAAGACCCGCTATATTTGTGGATTGGGTGCTCAGATAGCAGGGTTCCTGCCAATGAGATCATAGGGCTTGAGCCGGGGGAGCTGTTTGTCCATCGCAACGTGGCCAATCTATTCCCTCATACTGATTTCAACTGCCTCTCCGTGTTGGAATACGCAGTCGATTTAGTGAAGATCGAGCATGTGATCGTGTGCGGGCATTACGGATGTGGGGGAGTAAAAGCCGCCATGCAAGATCACCACTTGGGCCTTGTGGACAACTGGCTAAGAAACATCCGAGATGTGTATGCGCGGCATAAAGAAGAGTTGGAAGGGATCACAGATCTTAAAATTCGCTATGCGCGCCTTGTCGAGCTCAACGTGTTGCAACAGGTGCTCAACGTCTGCCATACGACAATTGTACAAGGCGCTTGGGAGCGCAAGCAGCCCTTATCTGTACACGGATGGGTTTACGATATGGAAACGGGAAAGCTTAAAGATTTAGACTGCTGTCTCTCTAGTATCGAACAGGTGGAACACATTTATCGCATCCGTTTAAAATCTTAAATACAATGCACAAAAAAATCTCTCTTTTCTCGTTAGTCCTTCTCATCGTAGCTGCTATCGATAGTATCCGCAATCTGCCGATGCCCGCGCTCTTTGGCAGTGCCCTCATTTTCTTCTTCCTCCTCTCTGCCGTGCTCTTTTTCATCCCCACCTCCCTTGTGGCGGCAGAACTCTCGGCGACCTTCCCGGAAAAAGGGGGTGTGTACCACTGGGTCAAGACGGCCTTTGGAGAAAAATGGGCGATGGGGGCAATCTGGCTCCAGTGGATCAATACGATGGTATGGTATCCCACCATCCTTTCTTTTATAGCGGGGACGGCGGCCTACCTGATCGACCCGGAGCTTGTGCAAAATAAAGGATTTCTCATCGGGTGTGTGTTGGGGGTATTTTGGGGCGTGACCCTCTTGAACTTGAAGGGGATCTACCTCTCTTCTAAGCTGACGACGATCTGCACTCTTATCGGGGTGGTGTTCCCGATGCTCTTTTTGATCGTGCTAGGAGCCATTTGGGTATTTAGTGGGCATCCGATCCAGATCCATCTTAACAAAGAAACTTTGATCCCCTCGTTGAGAGAGACGTCGAACTGGGCCTCTTTGATTGCCATTATGGCCTCTTTTTTGGGGATCGAGTTAGCAGGGGTCCATGTCAACGATATCCACAAGCCGCAACACAACTTTCCCAAGGCGCTTCTCTATTCGAGTACGTTTATTCTGCTTTCGATGATCTTGGGCTCTTTGGCAATCGCCTTCGTCCTGCCGGAAAAAGAGATCAACCTGGTTGCTGGGGTGATTCAGGTTTTGCACAATATGTTGCAAGCCTTTGGCTTAGAGCCGCTAGCTCCTGTCCTTGCGGCACTGATTGTGGTGGGGACGGTCGGGCAGATCACCAACTGGCTCATCTCTCCTGCCAAAGGGTTGATGCACGCAGCAGAATTTGGGTATATGCCCCCTCTTTTTATGCGTAAGAACAAATATGGGGTCGCAGCGAACATCTTACTCTCTCAAGGGGTTGTCGTCAGTCTTGTCTGTTTGGTTGTGCTCCTCGTGCCTGGCGTCAATGCCTTCTACTGGTTTTTAACGGCCCTGAGTACTGAGCTGTACATGATGATGTACGTTTTGATGTTCTTAGCGGCTCTGTATCTACACCATAGGTATGTTAACCGCCCCAAAGTCTTTAAAATCCCCGGGCGCCATGTCGGGATGTGGATGACTTGCCTTTTGGGTCTTGTGGGGTGTCTTTTGACCATCATCGTCAGCTTTTTCCCTCCGGAAGCGATCGATGTGGGATCCTCCGTTCGCTATACCTTCATGATTGCCTCTGCGAACGTGATAAGCCTGCTCCCCGTCCTCTTTTTTTTCTATTATAAGAAAAACAAATCATTGCAAAATAATTAAAATTAATTCTACTATTAAATAAAACCACATGCGGAGTTGCATGAAGTCATTTAATAAACGCATAAATAAGCGTAAAGCCTCGAAGGTGACGTTGAAGACGCACCATAAGCATGAGGCACATATGACGGCGCAAGAGGAAATTAGGGGGGCGTCTTCCGGGAGTACCCAGGTGCGCTCTGAAGAGATTAAGATGCATCACAATTAAGGAGAGGATGTTATGGTAAAAAGAAAAAGATCTACTGGAAGAAGAACACGGTCCAGAATAAAAAGACGTACCGAGACAAGCAATACTAGGGGCGCTTGGAGACGTTTCTGGAACCACTATTGCCAGATGTAACAGACGCAGGATTTGCGGTAAAATCTTTCGAGACCTAAGAAAAATAACAAGATATTAAGATGGACAGGATGGGGAAAAAGGTAGCTCTTTTCCCAGGTTTTCCATCCTGTCCATCTTAATATCTTGTTATTTTTTTTGTTTTATAGCGCGTCTTTCTAGAAAAAAGGCTTGCGAGGTAGAGGGCGGCAGCTACGAGGGAGATCGTGGAGCCGGGGGGCCAGTTGAGCTCGTAGGAGGTGTAGAGGCCCAAGCAAGTGCATAAGATCCCCAGCAAGCTCGCAAGTCCCATCATGCGCCAGAGATCTTTAGTAAATAGGGCTGCGATCGAAGCGGGGATGGCGAGCAGAGTGATGACGAGGATAGCCCCCACGATTTGAATCAGCAAGACGATGGCAATAGCGACGAGGGAAAGGAGCAGCAGATAAAGGGTATGCACGGAGACTTTTTGCAATAGCGCTTGTTGTTCATCAAAGCAGATTGCCAAAAAACGCCTATAGAGAAGGGCCACAACGGCCACGATTAGCACATCGAGAAAGAAGAGCAGCTGCAGATCGCTCTTTGACACCCACAAGATATTTCCAAAAAGAAAGTTGAGTAGCTCCACGTTGTATCCAGGAGTCAGGGCGATGAAAATCACGCCGATCGACATCCCCGTCGACCAGATGGCTGCGATGAGAGTATCTTCTCGTTGTTTATACTTCAGATGGATCCATCCCATGAGAAGGGCAGAGGAGAGCCCTGCCACAAGAGCGCCTTGCAGGGGAGTCAAGAAATCCCACCCATAGCTCCTCTTCAACCACAAAAAGACCCCCATCCCTCCTAGCACAGAATGGGCGATACTGCCGCTCATCGAGACGATCTTTTTAATCACGACATAAGAGCCGATGACGCCCCCTGCTAAAGAGGCAGCGCAGCCGGCAAAAAGCGCCATGAGAAGAAAGGGGTGTTCGACAAGGGCAGAGAAGAAGTTCATGAGGGCAGGCCTATGAAGTGGGGTTTTGTCGACAGGGGCGTATGGTAGAGGCCCAAGGCGAAGTGCTCGCAGATCTCTGTCGATTTCAGGCTCGTTACCCTTCTTTGTACACAAAGAAGCCGCTCGACTTTATTCACAATGGTTTGCAAGTCGTGCGTCACCATCAAGATCCCCATCGTTTTGTTGAGTTCTAAGAGGAGCTGGTAAACTATTTTTTCCCCTTCAGCGTCGATGTTGGCTGTAGGCTCATCGAGCACGAGCAGGCGGGGGTTATCGAGGATAGCCCTTGCGATGAGCGCCCTTTGCAATTCCCCTCCCGATAAAGTCCCGAAAGGAGCTTTTGCCTTATGGGAGAGCTCCACGCGCTCTAAAACGTCCAACGCCCTTTTGCGCGTTCCTTTAGGATAGGTCCCAAACCAGCTCAAATGTTTTAAAGAGCCCATCATCACGACGTCGAGAACGGAAATGGGAAAAGAGCGATCGAAGTAGATCGTTTGGGGCACGTAGCCGATGTGATGGCGCATCTTTTCTGGAGCCTCTCCGAAGAGCCGCACTTTTCCTCTCTGGGGTTTTAGTAGGCCCAAAATGAGCTTGAGCAGGGTGGTTTTCCCTCCGCCGTTGGGGCCAAAGATCCCGATGAATTCTAAGGGGGCCACGCTTAGAGAGACCTCTTCAAGGGCGAGGGTCGCTTCGTAATAGAAAGAGAGGTTTTCAAAGAGAAGGGCAGATTCTGTCATCGGGCGATAATCTCACCTAGTAGCAGCAAATTTTCCACATAATTTTCCGTATAGGGATCGACCCTATGGGTTGTGATGCCCAATCTTGCAGCGATAGCTTCAGCCCCTTTGTTGCTATGTTGTGGCTCGGTGATGATGGTATGGAGGGCAAAGGTTTTTGCTTTTTCCAAAATCTCTGCGACGTGCTGGGGGCGTGGGTCTTTCCCCTCCACCTCAATAGAGAGCTGTTGCAATCCATACTCTTGGCAGAAGTAGGCAAAGGCGGGATGGGAGACTAAAATCACTTCCCCCTTCTTAGAGCTTAACAGTGTCGACAAAGTCCCATGTAACAGCTCGAGCTCATCGAGCAGCTCTGAAGAGTGCAGGCGCAGAGCAGCTTCCTCATGAGGCAAAATTGCAAGAAGCGCTTCTGTAATTTTCTCCGCCTGTCCCTTGAGGAGCTGGGGACTCATCCAGATATGCAGATCATGCCCCTCTTTGTGGTCGTGTCCGCAGCAAGAGTCTTGCCCCGGCCCCGGAAGCAAAGTCACTCCGGTAGCAAGGTCTAGCGTTTTAATCTCTTGTCCCGTTTCTTTGAGGAACTGAAGCATTTTTTTATCAAACCCCTCTCCCAAGTAGATCCACAGGGCGGCATGCTGATGGGACTGTACCGTCTGGGGCGACGCCTCGTAGATGTGGGGATTGGCTCCCTCTGGAATCAGGGTTTCCACCTTGACCAAATCCCCCGCAATTTTTTTCACAATGTAGGCGTAAGGCGCAAGACTCACTAGCACTGTGGGTTTCCCCTCTTTCTGAGAAAGAGGCTTATTGCACCCCACAAGGGAAACGAGTAAAACCAGAAGAGAGACGAGAATTTTTTTTGAATGCACAGAGGGAACCTTTTTAGGTTCTAAATTTCACTACACCCCTTGTATAAATGCAAGAACTATGTCATCCTCTACCCATGAAAAGACACGAAAAAGGGCTTTGCCCCTGTTGCAGCGGAAGAATCTACGGAGAGTGTTGCGCTCCCTGTTTTAAAGGGATGCACCCCCTCACAGCAGAAGCCCTAATGCGCTCTCGCTATACGGCTTATGCAAGCGGCTTTGTCGATTACATCCTCGAGACGACCTACGGCAGCCCCCCTGATACACAGCAGGTCTTAGACTTTTGCGAGCACACCCAATTTATTAAGTTAGAAGTCCTTTGTTCTAAGGAGGTTGGGTTAACCGCCACGGTAGTTTTCATCGCCCACCTAAAACAGCATCAGCAAAGTATCACCTTTACAGAGCGCAGCGCCTTTCTCAAGGAGAATGGGCGGTGGCTCTATATCAGCGGGGAGACATTCTTCGGCGAGAACCGCTCTCTTAGTTGTTGAGGGAATTGCAAAACTCCATTTGCGGGTCCAAAAACGCCCTTTTGATCTGAGTTAGCTTTTTCACGGGACCCCTAAGGCCCAACAGGTTATGTGGTCACGTGAAAAAAACTAATCAGATCAAAATCATCGTTTTTTGACCCGCAAAGCGAGTTTTGCAATTCCTTCCGTCAACTTATTTTTATAGATTCTTCTTTTCTAATATAGGCATACCGTCCGCGGAAGGGGACCTTTTGAGGGTAAGGCACGCGTTCAATGCCTACATCGAATGAATAACCAGGCCCCACGGTGGCGATTGATTCTGTCAGAGCGTGCTCCCATTCTGCAAAAACTTGACTAGAAATTTCCCCATCATAATAAAAACGAATGTACAAGGATGAACCCTCTTCGCCAAGATCTGCAATTACAGCTCTTAGTTCGGGTGTCACAATACCAAGAAGTGCCCGCTGTATTGCTAAGAGAGCATAGGCAACGGGGGTAATTTCGATCTTACAGGAAGGGGGTTTTGCAGGAAGGGTTTCCCGTTTTCCATTTGCATCATGAATCACTCCCCAACGTGTAGAGACAGGTTCTCCAGGTAGAGGGCTAATAAAAATGCCAATGTCTTCTTGAAATTCTACGATTTCTCTTCTTATTTCTGTGAAGTTTTCAGCGCATCTCGAAATGATAGGTTTTTGAAATTTTTCCCTTCTTAAATAGGCATATCTCCCACGACAGGGGATTTTTTGGGGATAGTCTAGCCTCTCTACCCCATCGTCGAGCATACAATGGCCAAAAGCCGCACTTGCTTCCGTAATAACACACCACCAAAGCTCTATAGATCTTTCCGTAGCATCTCCATCGTAATAAAGCCGAATATAAAATAACTCTTCCTCTTCGCAGGTATTTACAATTACAGCTCTTAATTCCGGAGAAACCGCATTTAGCAAGGCTCTTTGCGTTGCTAATAGTGCATATCCCATTGAAAAGAGTTTCATGCATTATCTCGGTTTTGTGGGCACAACATGCACCCCATCTTTTGCATAGTGGATTTTTCCCCAGGTAGTGGCCGTTTTTTTTCCAGTAGTTGGGTTGACTTCATAGCCTATAAATTCTTGGAAATTTACGATTTCTTGATATCCTGCTGTTCCTGGAATTCTATTGCCTTCTCTGATTCCCATTCCCGCATATTTATTAACAAGACCTTGCAAATTCGAGTGTTCTGCTATGCTGCGGTTACCGCCGGGCTCATAATTCCGGTGCCCCACTAGGTGTTTCCCTTGATCATCAGGCTTAATTGTAAGGTTGCTCTTAAGAGACGCTTTTCTTGCTTGTGCTCTAGTCGTTGCTTCTGCTTTTAGGAATTCTTGGTTTCTTTTGCTAAGGGCCATGGTCTCAAAAGTCAACAGATTGTTCGCTCTTTTAAGGTCTCTATAGGCAGCCATGGCTTTTGTGAGCCCAACACCGGTAAAAATATCCACTCCATACTTCCCAATAATTTGCCCCGTGATTTGCCCTCTATTTTCTTGTCCAAGATCCTCCCATTTTTCAATCAGTTCTTTGAGTTCTGGGACGAGTTGTGAAAGGGTTTCTTGAGAGGTATGATTTCTAACAAAATCAATACAATCTCGTGAAGCGCGTACAAATCCTGCCGAGATTTGGACAGGATCTTGAGCAAATGCCCAGAGTGCATGCCCGATCCCCTGCAATGAATGTAGCAATGAAGGCACGTAGTCTACGCACGCCTCGCCACCTCCCTGAAGAATTCCTCGTGTAATACCTACAGAAAACGCTAAATTGTCTTGAAGGGTTATATTGAGTGGTTTTGACTGTATACCGGATGCCAAATAGTCTCGAAAAGAATCTTCTATATTACCTGTTTCAAAATAGGACACTGCGCGCTCAAAATAGGCATCTTTATTATTTGGATTTAAGGTAACTACTCAGCTACCCCTACTAAGGGAAGGGAATCGGGCAAGGTAACGGGCACGGTAACGTTCACGAAAGAAGTGCCTTGAGTCATTTTTGTTAACATCGAGACTATGCGTATTAGTAA
>JAHFTN010000014.1 GCA_023269365.1 Chlamydiota bacterium
TTGTTGTATTACTCTATCTATGGGCATCCCTTTAGCCACTTCGAGCGTCAAAATATCCCGAATCTGCTCTTGTGCTTGTCGGCTTTTAAAAGCTCTTCCCTCATCCAAGCTACCTTTCATATTAAATCCAATGACACTTCCAATTAATCCGATGAGCACGATGACAATCATGATCTCTAAAAGAGTCAGGCTGCGTTTGTGTTTCTTTTTCATACGATATTCCTATTTAAGAAGTAAAAGAACTCACGTCAGTCAGTGGCAATAAAATTGAAAGCACCACAAGACCTACAATGACACCCAAAGCAATGAGCAGGGCCGGCTGCAAAAAAGTCGTGAGCTGCAGAAGGTGTTTTTCCATCTCTCCATCATAAATCCCCGCCAAACTAAAAAAGGCGTCTTCCATCTTACCTGTTTCTTCAGATAAAGACAGCATCCGAATGACAAGAGAGGGGATCAGGAGCTCTCCTCGAAAGGCCCCACTTAAACGCTCTCCTTGCCCAATCCTCTTCTCCGCAGATAAAATCGACGCTTCGAGGAGAGGGTTCTTCACCACCCCGCGCGAGAGCGCTAGTGCTTCCAAGAGAGGCACCCCGCCAGAGAGGAGCATCGCGAGCGATCTGCAAAAGCGCAGCAACGCCGAGTCCAAAAGAAGCGTCTTTACAAAGGGGAGTTTTAGGGCCCATGCATAAAGAAAGATTTTTAATTTTTTTGTGCGCAAGCTGATGACCGCTCCCACTAATAATGTAGCGCTACTTAAAGCGAGAAAAGTTGCATGGGTATTTACAAATTGAGAGACCCCCAACACAAGAGCTGTAATCGGATGCAACGCTCGATCTTCAAATAATTCTTTCATAGAAGGGATGACGAAAAAGAGAAGGCCTAGCACGATGCAAAAGCAAAACAGCCCCAAGAAAAGAGGATAAGCAAAAGCTGAGACAAGCTGCTTCTTGAGTTTTTGCTGGCGCAAGATCAGCTCAGAGAGCTGGCAGAAGACAGCAGCTAACTGCCCACTTTGCTCTGCCACTTTGACCATCGAGAGGTAGACATGATCAAACGTCGCTGGATACCTCTTTAGCGCGCTAGAGAGGGGAGATCCCTCTTTTAAGTGATCTGCCAAATCTAAAAATAAGGGGTGGGCTTTATGGCGACGGTATTTCTCCTCGATGGTAAGCAGACTCTCGTAGAGGGGCAGGCCTGCTTGCAGCAGTTGCGTTAGCTCTTGTGTAAAAGAGAGAAGAAGCGGCGCTGGCAGTGTCAGCTGATTTTGATGGCTATGTAGAGGATGTACCTCAGTCACGAGCACTTGGCTCTTGCGCAGCCTCTCTTTTGCTACAAAAAGGGAGTCTGCGTCAATCACCCCTTTGATGGATTTGCCCAAAGCTGTAATGGCCTGGTAACGAAATAAAGGCATCGTTATTCCTCACTACATCGTGTCACTCTCAGCGCTTCACTCGACGCTGTCAGTCCCCGTTTTACAAGGACAGCTCCTTGCTGACGCAGCCCTTGCATCCCTTCTGTGAGCGCCGTTCTTTGAAGTGCAAGAGAATCGGGGCTTTGCAGAAGCTGCTTTTTGATAGCAGAGGTGATGGGCATCAGCTCATAGATCCCCTGCCTGCCCTTGAATCCCGACCCAAAACAAAGAGGACACCCTTGCCCACGACAGAGTGTCTCCTCTTCTAGTTCTTCGCGCAAGATACCGAGCTCTTTTAACTCATAGTCAGACGGGACATAACGCACCTTGCAAGCAAGGCAGATGAGCCGCACAAGGCGTTGCGCTAAAACTCCCACTACAGAAGAGGTCAGCAAGTAAGGCTCGATCCCCATATCGACAAGGCGGGTCAAAGCTGATGGGGCATCGTTAGTATGGAGCGTACTCAAGACAAGGTGTCCTGTCAGTGCCGCCTGGATCGCGATCTCTGCTGTTTCTTTATCTCTGATCTCTCCAATCATAATGATATCGGGGTCTTGGCGCAAAATGTGGCGCAGGCCCGTCGCAAACGTCAAGTGGATCTTTGGATTTACTCCTATCTGCGCCATCCCCTGTAATTTATATTCCACAGGGTCTTCGATAGTCATGATATTCATTTCTGAATTATTCACTTCAGAAAGAGCGCTATAGAGAGTCGTCGTCTTACCGCTTCCTGTAGGACCTGTGACAAGGACGATCCCTTCACTTAAATTGATTAGTTTAGAGAAAAGAGGAACCATCTCTTTTTGCATTCCGATTTTGTTAAGTCCAAGAAGCACATTTCCCTTATCTAAGATGCGCAGCACGATCCTCTCTCCAAAGACAACGGGCACGGAGCTGACGCGAAAGTCGATTTGACGCCCCCCCATGTTCAGCTTAATCCTCCCATCCTGAGGCAGACGATGCTCCGCGATGTCGAGGCGCGCCATCACTTTGATACGGGTGATCAGCTGCGATTGAAACTCTCTTGGAGGGGAGTGTCTCTCTTGCAAGACTCCATCGATCCTGTAGCGCACCCCGAGCCCCTGTTCCATCGGTTCAAAATGGATGTCAGATGCCCCTTGTTGAATTGCTTCTGTTAACATTACATTGAGCATCCGAATGACAGGGGAATCTGTCTGTTTCTCCAAAAGATCATACCCATCTTCTTGCTCTTCTGCAGCGCTGCTTGCATCTGAGCGCAAGCTAGCGATATACTCTGATGCCTCATTCTCTTTTTGATGATACGTAAGCTCTATCGCTTCTTCTAAAGCAGAAGAAGAAGAGAGTACGACAGAGATCTCTTTGTGCGTCAAAGCGCGTACTTCTTCTAAAAGTTCCAAATCAAAGGGGCGGAGCGTTGCAATCAACAAGATCCCCTCCCTCTCTTCTAGGGGCAACACCTCCTTTGCCTTTGCAAAGGAGTAGCTTAAGGGAGTGATTTTATCTTTTACAAAACTAAATGCAGACAGATCTGTGAAGTAACTCAAAGAAAAGCGCTTTGCAATCTCTTGTAAGTTAATCTCTGCCGCCTTCTGAGGAACCCCCTTCGACACCTCCACTGGAGGAGGAGCTCGATTCATCGACCTCAAAGAGGAGAGTAGGTCGCTAAGGAATTTTTTCACCCATGTATTTTGCAAAGAACTTTTAAACATTGCTATTCCCAAATAGCGCTTTAAAGCTGTTTCTAAAGTATTTGTCGCGCTCTTTCTCTTGCGCTTCAACGACTCTTTTTAAATATTCGGGGATGTCTCCTGGGCGCTTCTTTACCTCTTCATTGCGGATTCTAATTAACTCTTCTTCTGGATCGAGCACCAATGTCGGCGTGATAAAAATGAACATCTCTGTGCTGTCGTTATGTAATTTCATCGAGCCAAATAGCTTGCCAATGCCAGGGATATCTCCTAAGAAGGGTACTTTCTCTTCGTTGTCTGTCGTCGACTTGCGCCTCAAGCCTCCTAGGATGATCGTCTGCCCATCGAGTACCCGCACCTCATTTTGCACACTGCGCCGATGTACGAGGGGACGGTCATTTTGATGGGTATGTCTTGGCGTGTCAAAAGAGATATCTGTCTGCAACGTCACAGACCCCTTCTCTTCTGAGAGGGGGTCGTCTGGACTGCACAGATGCACCGTAGGGGTCATCTTCATCGTGATCCCATACTGGGCCCGTGTGTACGACTGCTCAAAGGCGATCCCTTTATTCGTATCGATAGGGGCAGCTCCATTGTTAATCGAGATCTCTTCGACAATAGAGATCATCGCAGGGGTTTGGTTCACGGTGATGACAGAAGGAGCGGCATTGAGCTGAATATCTTCTTGCGTCATTAAAAAGCTTAAAGCGACATCATAGGCAGGAAAATGTTTAGACTTGCCTCCAGAGCGCACGAATTCCAATACGCCAAGTCCCTTGGGAGCGAGGGCCGCTGTGTAATGTAGCCCATTATTCTTAGATCCCAGCTTGAGCATATTCATCCCGTAGCTGCTCTCTCTTTGAATCCTCTTCTCAAAGAGCATCACCTCGATCTGCACCATTTTCTTTGGCACGTCGAGCTTGCGCAATAAATCTTTAATTTTGCTCAGTGCATCGCGACGCACCACCATTAACAGATTCCCCGTTTTGGGATCAGAGATAAAGTGATCCGTCCCTTGCTCCACTTCCAAAGAGGCAGACGTCCCCGTTTTTAAAGGAGTAGGAGACACCACGAGGGGAGAGGAAGGGGGATACCCATCAGGAGGATTTTTGAATGGCTGGCCGTGGGTGTTGTAATTCATATCCAACTCTTTATTGGCCTCTGTTGAGGCGACGAGTAAAGAGTTGTATACTTTTTCCAACACCTTGGATAAGTCGTCGGGATTACTGTGGCGACACTGGTACAAGTAGACTGTCATCTCAGCGGGATCTTGCAGCTGCTCCTCTGTCTCTTTAATCATCCTCTCTGCCCGATCTACCACTTCTTCTGAAGCGATGAGCACAAGCGAGTTGCCTTGCGCCAAAGAGAACACGTGAAGCCCTTCTTGTTGCTCTACTTTCCCGAAAGGGGGACGATTCCTTTCCACTGCTTCTCCAAAAAAAGAGAGAAGAATCTTTTCCATCTCTTTCACTGCCATCTTATTCACAGGGACGACGCGCGACACTTTGCCTCGCGCATTTTCCCACACTGTCTCGTAGAGCTCGAGTAGCTTAATGACTTCTTCTTTGGCTGCCACCATCGCAATTTTAGGGCCTACTTGGTAGATAAAAGTCTGTTTCGCGTCGGCAAAGCGCTCAAAAAATTGAAAAGAAGTTTTGACTTGTTCCACAGGAGGGCTAAAGACATAGCAGAGGCGAGTGTGGTCGGGAATCCATTGCAACTGCTGGGGCGTCGAGACGATCGCTTGGATCGCCGAGAGATCTTGTTTTAACACATAGAGCTGCCTGACATAGGTGTTCACCGGCTTCACACCGATCCCATTGTGTGCGAGGATAATCTCGAGCATTTCGCTCCACGACTCTCTTGGGATAGGAATATTCGAATGCACATTCAGCTTAAGTGCACACAACTCCGGTGGAATCACAAACAAATAGTCGAGCGCTCCATACTCAGTTACGAGGCGAGCGAGCGTCGTCTCCTCCTGATCCCAGAGGGCATATCCCTCCTCTTCCCGTTTAAAATCATCCACTACGAAATGGCGCCACTTGGCTTCTAAGGCATAGATCTGCTCCTTGATCCCTTTTGTCTTGACGAGCAGCTCTTGGAATTTTTCTTCTTCAGCATTCTCAGCATGCAAGCGGCTGACCTCTGCATAACACCCATTTAACTCAGAGCGCAAGGAGGTAAGCTGCGTATCGAGTCCCTTTAAAACAGCGTCAAAATTCCCTTCAGGATTTTCCGATTTAGGCGCTCCACTGAGCATCTTTTCCGCAATCGTCTGAGAAAACCCTTGCCCCCCTAGCACACATAGGAGAATGACTGCTAATAACTGCTTTTTCATTTCACCCCTCGCACAGTAGATCTTCTCTTCCGCGCCGTTTTACTCTGCTGTTTATCGACGTTGATCGGCAAACTGACAGATTGCATATAGGTATGAGTCTCATCGAACAGGTGCCCTTTCATGGTCAATTTCCCTTGAGCTTCTTTTTCAATTCCGTCAAAGATAAACAAATCCCCCTTTAAACGCCTTTGCAAATAAAGTTGTATATCCTCAGCATTTCTCAAGTGGCGCCAACCGTTAGCTCCCTTGATCACCCAGTCCCCTTGTTTTAAGATGAGCCGCCTCTTCCCAAATGCACAACTCACCTGAGTGCCCGTCCTCAGGCGGATCGCCGAGGGCATCGCCTCGGGAGGAAAGGGAGCTGCAGGAAGCTTTTTCCCTTCAATCTTCACTGGAAATGTGTAAAATCCCGATCTCTCCCACAGATCCACTTCGATCCCTTTTTCCGATGCCGCGCGCACAAGCGCCACCGGAAGATCCGGCCGTAATTCCTCAAAAGGCACGCTTTGCCACTCCCCTTCAATATATTGTAGAGTGTTGCCAGCTGAGACAAACAAAGCATAAGAACCGCACCGAGAAGGCAGCTCCAAAACAACTTGAGTCCCCAGGGGTGCAAACTCTTGCCCCCCATATTTCTGCATCAGCACATCATAGGGAAACACACTCCCCCCTCGAAACTCTAATGCATACTCTTGCTGTCCCGGATTGTAACGAGACGCTCCTCCCTGTAAGTTCGCAATGAACTGCCCCTTCTCCTCGAGCTCTTGCCCTTCTCCCGTTACAACCCTGCGCCCCACTTCCAATAGAACAGACCCACTATCGAGCAAGATTGGCTTTACCCAGAATGCAGAAGCCTCTTGGGAGACACACAATCCTTTCCCCTCCGGACTCTCTTTAAGATAGAATGGAGTCGCATTGAGAATAGGCAACTGCTCTTTGCTGTGTTTGAATCCCAAAAGAATATTTACTTCCCTGGAAGAGACCCCCGGACGGCTATTGTAAGCAATCAAGGAAAGCTCGTCGGCAAGGCGCGCTATCCACCCGTGCGCAGGGGAAGGGCGCAGCGCGAGCGGCCCTGTCCCGATCGCGTCATGCATGAATGGCGTATTGCTATAAGTAAGGGAAGAATCTCCTTTGCTAGAAGCAAAATCGGGTGTTGATGCCCAAGGGGGCAAGAATAAGAGAACCCCCATGCCGAGGGCAATAGAGAAGACTGCAAATAGGGCGCACCTACCCGCCCTCTTGAGGAGGGGATCGAGATAGAGTCTTGTTGGGAGAAATAGAATCACTTAAACTGCTTTTGCTCCTTCACACTGAGTGAAGGATCCTACCAAATTTTCCCAATAAACAAAATGGGATTATTCCACGCTCACAGCTGTCCAGCTTGGCCGACCTGGAATTTTGAGTCTCGAGAGGTTGGGAGGGACTCCATCTATTTTTTTAATCCAACGCAATGTCATGTTGAAATGTCTTGGCTCATTATTCCATTTTATATAATTCTGCGGCAACAGGGAATTTTCCTGTTGAATCCACCCCTCAAAATTAGCACAATTTTTAGTAAATACAAGAGCTATCTTTGTGGAAGACCCGTCGCTTAGAGAAACTTTCAATCGCATCGCAAAAAACAAGATCCCCTTCTTATCTTTTCCCCTCACCAAAGCCCACGGTAAATCCTTTTCAGTTAAACAAGACCCATCCTCAGGAGTAAACGTATACATCTCGCTAAAAGCAACAGGCCCTCCAGGAATCAATCTACACAAAACTTCCAATGTCTCATCGTTCTTAATCTTAATAACACCATCTTGTTCCATCAATGCGTCGTATGTTCTTTTTTGATTCGTTGGGAAGAAGTCCTCTTTAGGACGTTTCCATATGCTAGGAGGAAAATAGTTAGGATATGTTCCTTGGAATAGATTTATTAAAAACATTCTTCCTGCCCCATAAAAGGAATTTTTTATTGGCACGCAAAGAAGAAAATTTTCTTTTTTTTCCCTTTCTCCAAAATTATATAACCGCTTACATACTAACAGCCAATTAAAAACAATGTTATCGTCTATAAAGTTAGTAATTAGTGTCATTAAAAGATCGCATGGAATAACTCTATTTTTAAAATCTTTTGCATTTGTATTAACAACAATTAAATCATGATTGGGCGGCTTTCCAGGTTGAAAAGCCTTAAGGAAAATACCAGGGATCGTTAACAGGTAAGCGCCTAATGTAGGCAGCACAAGTAGTGCAACTTTTCCAACACGTTTAGCTACTTCACAACTCTGTTGACATATAGAACCAGATCCAAGAGGAACTGTTAAAGAACTCCACTGACGATGGCACCAGCGCTGAGGATTGAGAAGTCCATCCCCAAATCTAGCATCATGCTTATAAAGATTTGAAATAAATTGCATACAAAACCCCACGTATTTAATAGTGAGTGCAATTATATAGTATATAAAATAAAAAACAACCCCTTTCTGGGCTACTTTAACCTAATTTATAAAGAGGGAATTGTAAAACTCGCTTTTGGACCTCACATGGAGTTTTGCAACTCCCTCTAAAAATAAATTTTTAAGTAAGGTGTTTCCCCAATACACCCGCGAGCTTCATCATGTCGAGAGGGGCTTTGCTGCCAAAGACTTTGGCAAGTTTGCCGTCTGGAAGTATAAGTCGCTTATTCTTAGGGCTTTGCAAATCGTTTGCCTTGATGTAGTCCCACATCTTTTTAATCACCTCAGGACGGGAGAGCTCCTTGGCTCCGACCACATCAGCTAATTCCTTAGAGAGGGTATAGGCAGCTTGTTTTTTAACTGTTTTTTTGCCTGCTGGTTTCTTGGAAACTGGGGCTTCCGCAGCCCCCGTCTTCGACTTAAAGCGCCCCGTTTTTCCCTTTTTCACATAAGGGGTTTTAGGGTGGTTTTGGTACTTTTCTTCCAAATCCTCCAAATTATTCACAATCACATCGCAGTCTGGGTAGTTGGAACAGGAGAAAAAGACTTTTCCAAAGCGAGACCTTCGAGGAGAGATTTTTCCATCGCAGCCAATAGCCGGGCAAGAGGGCATGTCTTTTGCAGGGATCTCATCTTTTTTGGGGATGTTGACAATCCCCTTACATTCCGGGTATTTTGTGCATCCAAGGAAGGGGCCAAATTTGCCAAACCGCATCTTCATAGGAGCTGTGCACTTAGGACAAACCTGCTCCCAGTCAAAGTTAGGATCATAGGCCGTCTTATCAAAATTCAACGCTTCGATGGGGATGGTGAATTTACAGGTGGGGTAGTCTGAGCATCCGTAGAAATACTTCCTTCTCGACCAAATTTTTTGCAAATGTTTCCCACAGTCGGGGCATTTAATATCGGTATCTTCTTTGGGGACATGGGCGTCTTTCTCAGCAGAGGTGACAAAGGGAGTAAACTTTTCCCAAAAGTCGCGAATCAGCTGTTTCCAGTCTTGCTTATTTTCTGCGACATTTTCCAACTCATCTTCCATCGCAGCTGTGAAGCCGACATCCATGATCATCGAAAAATTATCTTCCAACATGCGGGCGATGACAAATCCGAGCTCTGTCGGTTTAAGCGCCGATTTTTCTTTGGTCGTGTAATCTCGGCTCTGAATCTTATTCATGATCGTAGCGTACGTGGAGGGGCGCCCGATCCCCGACTTCTCCAGCTCTTTTACAAGGGAAGCTTCCGTAAAGCGGGGCGGGGGCTTTGTAAAGGCTTGCTGAGATTGCACCTCTACGAGTTGCAAAACTTGCCCTTCTTCCATCGGAGGAAGGATCCGATCTTGATCCTCTTTTTCTTCCTTGTCTTCCCTCTCTTCGTAGACAGCAAGAAAGCCGGGGAACTTGATGACAGATCCTGTCGCTCTTAAAATCATGTTTTTATTGGTTCCAATCTCACAGGAGACGGTATCGTAAATCGCAGGGTTCATCTGGGAAGCTAAAAAGCGGCGCCAGATGAGCTGGTAAAGTTTAAATTGGTCGATGTTGAGATGGGATTGAATCTTCTCTGGAAAATGCTCTAAATTAGTCGGGCGGATCGCTTCGTGGGCATCTTGTGCATTTTTCTTTGTGCTGTACTGCTTGGGCTCTAGAGGAAGGTGGTTTTTCCCATACGTTTTTGCGATGAATTTGCGCGCTGCCTCTATCGATTCTGGAGCCAAGCGGACAGAGTCTGTACGCATGTAGGTGATCAAACCCTCGATCCCCTCGCTACCCAAGTCCACTCCTTCATAAAGGCTTTGAGCAATGCTCATCGTGCGTGAAGCGGAAAATCCATAATGGCGAGAGGCCTCTTGCTGGAGTGTCGAAGTGATAAAAGGGGCAACGGGGTTGCGCTTCTTTTCCTTCTTTTCTACAGAATTGACTTTATAGGTAGCTGCTTGCAGCTTGGAGACGACCTCTTTGGCTACAGTAGCATTGGGGATCAAGAAACACTCTTTATCGCCTACCGGCTCTTTTTCCACTTTTTTCCCTTCCACAGAATATAAGAAAGAGGAAAAAGAAGCGGCCCCCTTTTTCGTTTGCAAAAGGGAGTGGATATTCCAATATTCTACGGGGAGGAAGGCTAAAATCTCTTTTTCTCTATCAACGACGAGTTTGAGGGCTACCGACTGCACCCTTCCCGCAGAAAGACCTCCATCTCTAGCTCCTTGCACTCTGCGCGTCAAGATAGGAGAAATTTTATAGCCTACGATCCGATCTAACAAACGTCTTGCCTGCTGCGCATCGACAAGTGCCTGGTCAATACTGCGGGGGTGCTTAAGCGCTTCTGTTACCGCATCTTTTGTAATTGCGTTGAATGTCACGCGCTTGTATTTTGTCCCTTTTGGCAATACCGAAGCGATATGCCAGGCGATCGCCTCCCCTTCCCTGTCGGGGTCGGGAGAGAGGTAGACCATGTCTACAACTTTGGCCGCTTTTTTAAGCTTTTCGATCACCTCTTTCTTGTCGGGTAATACGGCATACTGGGGTTCAAAGTCATGCTCCACGTCGATCCCAAACCCTTTTTGAGGCAAATCGCGCACATGTCCCACAGAAGATTCAATTAAATATTGGGGTCCCAAAAATTTTTTTAACGTCTTCACCTTAGTGGGAGATTCAACAATAATGAGCGCTTTGGCCATCGATTTAACCTATTTGACAAGTTCGTGACTTTAGAATGAATGCAAGAGAAAATCAAGGAATTTTTGGTTTTTAAAATGAACAGCTGTTATATTTTGCCTATGAAAAAACGTGGTTTATTCTTAGGTCCCAAAGAAACTGCTGAGGCTTTTTCTCTCCGCGTGAATCTGTTAACCCCTCGTTTTAACCCTATTTTAGATTCTGCTAAAGAGTATTTTCATAGCCTATTTCATGCCACTCCTGACTGGATCCCTCTCGTCATCGATAAACGGGGCCTCTCTTTTTCTGAAGCTGCTGCCACATGGATCGAAGAGGAGGCGGACAAACCTCGCACATGCTATATCCAGATCAAACACCTCAAAACCCCTTTTCTCTATTCTCAAGAAGAGATTCTTGCCCATGAGATGGTGCACGCAACGCGCCTCATGTTCGATGAGCCTCGTTTTGAAGAAATTTTGGCTTACCAGACTTCTAAAGCGAGATGGCGCCGTTATTTTGGGCCTTTATTTAGAAGCTCAAAAGAGAGCGCCCTCTTTATGGGGCTATGCACCCTCTCTTGGATTGGCTCTATGTTAGATAGATTTTTTTTTCTTCTTCCTGGCGTCTATCTTTTTGCTTTACTTGTAAGGCTCATCCGCTCCCAGAGACTATTTGCACAAGCCCTTTCCCACCTTCAGAAGACGCTAAAAGACCCCAAAGAAGCCCTCGGCGTCCTCCTTCGCCTATCCGATAAAGAGATTGAGAAATGCGCAAAGGATTCGTCGGATTAATTAAGTCTCTAATGTAAACGTAACCGGCTCAGCCCCCCTTTCTTTCTCACCTATCCAAATCGCAATTACCGTGACATTATCTGAAGAGTTCTTGGGCCCAAGGGCATATTTCACTAATTCCATAGGAAAATTTGTAGGAAAATTTGTACTTCTCTCTAAATTGGAGATCTTCGTTTTCATCTCCTCTGATGTCACGACATCCCATAGGCCATCACACCCCATGACCACAAAATCCCCCGGTTTAAGAGGATAGAGGGTTATTTTTGCCTTGTGACTCACTGCATTGAGCCATTCCTTATCTCCAAGGGCACGACTCACATTAATCCCATTGCCTCTCTCAGGAAAATAGGGTTTAGCGACCTCTCGGTTCTCACATAACCAGTCTTCGACTGTGTCTTTTTTCCCCTTTTCTTTCCAATAGTCCACCGCCCTCTTTGCATCTTTTGAGCTTGCCCAATCTCTCACACAAGAAAGAGGAGTTTCGTTTAGGCCCCCTTCCTCATTTCGTCTATACAATTTAACTTCACTATCTCCTAAGGTCGCTGTGTAAATGATTCCCCTTTGCTTATCGATGAAAGAGACCACAGCCGTGCTTCCACTTCTTCCTAGATATTCGCCTTTCTTGTTCTCCTGTATGGCATTCAACGCCTCTTGTAAAAGGGCGGGGATGTCTTTTGTGCTCGGCTCTTTAAGATTTGCTAAAAAATCTTCCCCAAAAAATTCTTTTGCAAGCAGGGCTGTGTGCACTCCTCCATGTCCATCAAAAATCCCTGCAATACACATCCTTTCATCTTCTAAATGAAAATGGGCATCTTGCATCTCGTCGCGCCGTCCTTGCTCTTCATGGGAATCAATGCTTTTTACAGAAACAGGGGATGACTCATCAAAATTTAATTGATTCAGCAACACTTCAAGAGTTTTAAGCTCGCTTAAACCCCTTTTTAAAACCAAAAGCGGCTCTATATAAAAAAAATTTAGAGCTTGAGCATGCGCTCCCCCTGCGGCAACAAGGTCAGAGGGAAAGGGCAATTGAGCTTGAAACCAATTTGATTTAGTAGGGATTAGAGGTAGCTCCTCTAAAGCAACTTCTAATGTGCTAAGGCTTTCATCTAAATTATCTTTTTCTGCATTTTGCAAATTAACAAAACAGCGTTTAACTCGATGCAGAGGCCCTTCCCATTTTTGCAATAGCTGTTTAATCTCCTTTCCAGTTTTAAAGGATTCCTTGACTGTGGTACACCGCTTTTCAAGTGTTGCAAAAGGGGGGAACTCGATCTGTCTTCTTGTAGGTAAGTAGAGAGCAAGAACAATCTCCCTTAGCAAAGCGGCCCCTAGATGAGAAAACCCCAACATAATGTAAAAGCTGTGTTGCATCGTTGCAGAATGCCCCTGAGGAGGGTAGCTAACATCTCGAACCCATTGTTCAATCGTGGCCTTTACTGTGTTTACCTCCATTTTGTCCTCCTTAGGAGAAGGAGGAAAAAATGTTGCCCCAGAGGATAAGGATATTTCTGCAGACATGGGACCCCCCTTGTTTGGGTATATAATTCGGAGTATTTTAAATAGAAATGGGGAAAAAGCTCAATCAATTAGAATTGAGCAATGAATCTATACACAAACAACCTCAAAAGTTGGGTTTCCTCGGCGCAAGGTCAGCCGCTGAATTTGAGTCCCCCCTGCATCGCCCAACAAATTCCAAGTTGAGCTGCTTCGGGATCGGCTGCGTCTGACTCAAATTCAGGGCGACTCCTTGAGGAAACCCAACTTTTGAGGTTGTTTGTGTATATCCGCAAAGTCAAGTGCTCTGATTTTTAAAGGATTTTTCTGCAAGTTTCCGAGCTGCTTTGACCTGGCCCCCAATTTAGGTTCACTCTTAATTAGACGTTGTCGTATCCTGGATTTCGATTTTGAATCAAATATAATGAGGATTTTATGAAATGGTGTGTGTATGTGATTACTTTTATTTCGGTAGGATTTTCCGCTTATTGTGGGATAAAGACAGATAAAGAAATGACTAATGATCTCACCAGAGCTATTTCTCCAAATCCATTTTTTATTCCCGCTGATAGAGTTAAGGAGATCACTGAATGTTATGATCTTGAAGTGGAAAGATTATTACAAATGCTCATTCCTATTGCACAGTCTTATGCTCGTCCCTTTATTTCGAATTATAAAGTAGGGGTAGCAGCTTTAGGTAAAAGCGGAAATATATATTTAGGTGTGAATCTCGAATTTTTAGGTGTTCCTTTAAATGCAGTCATTCATGGGGAACAATTCGCAATGACGAATGCTAGAGGTCATGGAGAAACAGAACTCATTTCGATTGCTCTTTCTGCAGCACCTTGCGGACATTGCAGGCAGTTTCTAAATGAGATGGCTGGGAGTGACAATTTACAAATACTAGTCCCTGGTTGTGAGGGTACCTCTCTATCTTCTCTACTTCCCAAGTCCTTTGGTCCTAAAGATTTAGGTCTACAAGGAGGGTTATTAGCAACTTTAGAAGACACTTTTTCATACGATGAGTTGGATTGCCCTTTAAGTGTTAAAGCCACAGAAGCGGCTTTCGCTTCTTATGCTCCTTATAGTGAATCTAAATCAGGGATTGCGATTCGAACAAAAGAGGGTAAAATTTATACCGGTTCATACCTTGAAAACGTCGCTTTTAATCCCAGTATTTCTCCACTCCAAGCGGCATTAATTCTATTAGTTGTAGATGGGAAAGAGTATTGTGAAATTAGTGAAGTGACTCTCGCAGAAAAGCAATCATCGAAAATCAGTCAAGAGGCCCTATCACGAGAACTTCTTAGAAATATTGCTCCAGAAGCCGTTTTTAACATAAAAAAACTAGAACATCTATAAAGGGGATCGGACTCCGGGTCAGGAGTCCTGCAAAGTCACTCAAACAACTTCAAACGGGGGTTTTCCTCAAGGAATCGCCAGTGTTAGGTAGTGTTCATGTTGATTCAGTAAAACGGTGAACTTCATCAGCGCAGAGGGAAAGCAGAGACGCTGAGGACACTGAGTGGAAGAGAAGGTTCAACTTTTTTTTGCGGACGAGAATCGCCGCAATGGGTCGCCCTCTTTGCCGGTCAGGCAAAGAGGACCTCAGCGTCCTCAGCGTCTCTGCTTCCCCTCTGCGCTGATGAAGTTCACCGTCTTATCAGGTTAACATCGATCTCTAACTTTTGATGCGCTCGCCCTGGCTGGAAAAGACTTAAAAAGCAGAGTACTCGACTTTGCGGATAGGTTCATCAGGACCATGTACGCCGTCTCAAAGCAGGTGCGATATGTAGAGCAGTGCGGTATTTAGCCACCGTGCGCCTTGCACAAACAATCCCTTGCCGCTTTAACTGTGAAGAGATCTCTTCATCTGAGAGGGGTTTTGTTTTATCTTCTTTTTCTATCACATCCTCTAAAAACTCTTTTAGGCTGACACTTGAGAGGGGGTTTTTAGAAACAACTTTGCTCCCTTGTTTAAAAAAAGAGCGCAGAGCAAATAACCCTTGAGGGCAGGCAATGAATTTGTGAGCGACTGCCCTTGCCACTGTCGATTCGTGTAAGCCCAGCTCAAGGGCCGCCTCTGCTGTTGTCATCGGAATGAGACGCCCTTCTTGAAAAAAAGCCTCTTGTTTTTTCAATACAAATTCTACAAGACGATGAAGGGTTTGATTTCTTTTTTGGACAGCGCGCTGCAACCATTTGCCGGCAGCGAGTTTTTTGCGCACATAAAGGCATTCTACTGGCTCTAATTCAGCGCGCTCCATTGCATCGGCATAAATAGGAGCAATATGGAAATGGGGCAGCTGAGAAGTGTTGATCTCAATATGCCACTTCCCTTCCACAGAAAAAAGGAGGATGTCAGGAATAATGGAAGCTACAATTTTAGGAGAAAAGCGGCTTCCTGGGTAGAGATCTAGAGACGAGATCTCTTTTTCTATCAACTTTGTCAAGCTGGAAAGCTCAATACGCAAGGCTTTTGCAATCGAGGGGAGGCGATTGTGGATAAGGGCTTCAAAATGGGTTTTAATCACATGAAAAGCTAGTGACTCTTTTTTGCCTTTTAAAGTTAACTGCAAGAGCAGAGTGTGCTGCAAATCCTTTGCTCCTATCCCAGGGGGATCAAATTTTTGGATTTTTTGCAAAATCTCTTCCAACTTCTCTAAAGGGACATAAGGGGCCACGTCTTGAATATCTATATCGAGAAAGCCCTTACTATTAAGACTCCCGATGAGAAGTTCTGCTAAATGTAAATCGGTTTGAGTTTCAAAGACCAAAGGAGCTTGACTCATCAGATGCTCATAGAGAGAAGGGGTCGCTACAAGAACACTTTCTTGCCGCTCTTTGCGTTTTTGCCCCTCTTTCTCCTGCGCCTTATTTCTAAATCCACTCGTTGAAGAGCTCCACTCTTCTAAGCTCTCTTTAAATGTCTCCTTAGTGAGGTCCACCTCTAAGACGGGGTTGTTCTCAATTTCAAGACTTAGCCACTCAGAAAGCTCAAGAACGGGAAGTTGCATGACATGAAAAGCCTGCTTCATTGCCAAATTAATAAGCAAATGTTGTTGCTGTTCTAAAGTAGATCTACTTTCCTGTAAAATAAACATCGATTTTTTGCACCATTCTTAATAACCTTTATATACAATTTAAATAAATAAATTGTCTACAATAATTAATATAAAGACCTCTTTATTACAAACTAAAAATCCCTTGAAAGAAGGTGTTTTGCCTGTTACCCTTTTGCTGGCTGGGACTGGACTTTAGCCATTGGGAAAAAAGAGTATGCATTGTGCTGTATTTAGCTGTTTGGGGCTAGGAGATGGACTTATCTCGCTTGTCTTGTCTAATAACCTCCATCTTAATGGGGCCTCTGTCACCACGTTCCACCCCTTTTTATCCTCTCTACAGCCCTGGTTTCCCCATCTCCCCCTCTCCTCTTTTCCAGACGAGATTGAACTTACCCTAGAAAAGTTCGATCAGATCTTCCTCTTCTTTGAAAAATCCCCTCAGATGCAATCCCTCCTCAAGGTCTGTCTCGAAAAATACCGACATAAAACAGTGATTCTCAATCCCATCGCAACGGCAAACCGAGATTACCCCTACTGGGAAGAGGGAAAATTTAATGGAGAGCGTCCTTTCGTAGACAATCTCTACACATTTTGCAAAGAGACTCTGCGTTTTGCCGTTGCGACAAAATCCAACGGGATCATTCTTCCAGAAGGGATCTCGTTAAATCCCAATCCTCGCCGTATCCTTCTCCACCCTACGAGCTCTCGAGAAGGAAAGAACTGGGGACAAAAACGGTATTTAACCCTCTATGACAAACTCGAAACTCGAGGATTTACACCCACTCTCTTGCTGACCAAGGAGGAACAGTTGGGGTGGAATTTAGAAGGGAAATGCTCCCCTGTTTTTAACTCTCTTTCTGAGTTGGCGGGCTATATTTATGGGTCGAGGTTGCTCATCGGAAATGATTCGGGTCTCGGACATCTCGCCTCTTGTTTGGGAATGCCCACACTCACCCTTTGTCGCAGCGCACAGAATGCAAAATTCTGGCGCCCCGCATGGACTCAAGGAGCCGTCCTTACCCCTAGCCCTTGGATTCCCAATCTGAAAGGGCTACGACTAAGAGATAAGCACTGGCAAAAGTGGATTTCTGTAAAAAGGGTATTGAGACAACTCGCAGAAATTTAAACCTTGACAAATTCTAGAAACCTTCTCCAGACTTAGGGTTTCTCTAGTGGAGTGGGTCTTTATTATGAGGCAGGGTATTCCGATGGATATAGAACGGGTTATCGAGAAGGTTATGAAGCTGGTATCTCAGACACCACCCCCTAGCTCAATTTAGCGAACTTAGCCACTAAAGAGCGCACGTTCCCTTGAGAAAAGAGAACATCATAAGTCAGCCCCAAAGAGGTTGAGTAGACCTTTTGCACCACGCCAGAGCCAAAATCTCTGTGAAAGACCTCCTCCCCAAGGACAAACTCTTTACTTCCCTCAGTAGCGACCTCCTCCACAAAACCATTCCTATGGTAGGAATGCATAAAGACAGTGGGAATCTCTTGGAGAAAGCGGCTAGAGCGCATGGAGCGGGGCGTTCCCCATAAGTAGCGGTAGCGCGAAGCTGTGAGAAAGAGGTATTCTTTAGCTCTTGTCATGCCGACATAACAAAGGCGCCGCTCCTCTTCCAAAGCCTCGGGATCTTCTAGCGAGTTTACATGGGGGAAGAGCTCCTCTTCCATCCCGACAAGAAAAACTCCCGTAAACTCCAAGCCCTTTCCGTTATGCAACGTCATCATCTTGACACTTTCCAAAGAGAAATTATTGTCATCGACACTAGACTTGAGCGTGAGCTCCTCTAAAAAGGTGGCAAGGGTAGGATTTGCGCTCTGGGCTTCCCATTCAGAGGCCTTTGTGACAAGTTCTGCGATATTGCCTCTGCGCTCGTCATAACTCTCTGGATCTTCCTTTAAATGCTCGAGATAGCGGGAGCGCTCCACCGTTTCTGAGATCAGCTCATGCAACGGTCTTTTTGCCTTGAGTACCTCGCGCAAAGTCTCAACGACATGCAGATACTCTTGTAACCCCAAAAGCTGCTTGTGAGAAAGTTTGAAAGGGGTTTTTCCAGAAGCGATCCCCTGGCACGCTTCAAAAATGCCAAGAGATCTCTCTTCTGCGAAACTCTTGAGTTTTTCGACACTCGACTCCCCCAAAC
>JAHFTN010000108.1 GCA_023269365.1 Chlamydiota bacterium
TACTAATACGCATAGTCTCGATGTTAACAAAAATGACTCAAGGCACTTCTTTCGTGAACGTTACCGTGCCCGTTACCTTGCCCGATCCTCTTCTCTTAGTAGGGGTAGCTGAGTAGTTACTTTTTTTAAAAGATTTTCTGTGATCATTTGGGCATAAACACTATCGGAACCTCCCATAAGGTAGTTATCAACTAAACCTGGGACTGTTACACCATAATGATCTCGCATTTCCTGCGAAAGCATCCCCATACTAAGTAGGGAAGCCACTCTCTTGTAAAGGTCCTGATCATCGCGAGCTCCTGTCACCGCAGCTGTAAGAGCTCTTCCCCCTAGTTCATGTACTTTATCCGCAAGGCCCTCGATTTGATACCGGATTTTCCCTGGCAAAATTTCAGATTCTTTGATCTTCTCTAAGTGGGTGGCAAAGAGCTCTTCCATCTTAGGGGCTTTTTTGATGATTGCCGCTTTAAGATCTTGGATAGAAAGAGTGAAAAAGGCTTCACTCCTTTCAAAGGGAGTTGCTTCTCGAGGAAAAAATATGCGAAACAGGTGTCCTATTTTCAGCCGGTCTAGATCCTCTTTAGATGAAGAGTATAGAGCCGTATCGAGATTCGTAAGGGCCATGAGCTCGTGTAGATCGTAGAGTGTTTTGTTAGAATCCATCTGGATAATAACTTTATCGTATAGATTGGGCATATTTGGAGAGTTTCCAATGGAAACTGTGCCAAGTCCCTTTACGTCAATTTTGTAAATGTTGCCCTGTGACTTAGGCTTATGAGACCTAGACTTACTGTTTACAGAAAGTGTTTCAGCATGAGAGCCGCTAAAGCGTAAAATTTCTTTTATCTCTTTGTTGCTTAATTTTTTTAGTTCATCTAGCATTTTTTGTAGCTTGTCTCGAAATGCATGATTGACTTTGAACTCACATTCGATTACTTCTTTGCCATCAACAAGGGTATTGCGAAAAGAGAGATTTGCCCCTTTCACTAGCCCTTTGCCAAAAGCGTGGAAGTGAGCCCTAAAATCGTATTCTTTGCCTTGATCTGATAACAATACTCGCTTGTCATCAATTTGCCCATTGAGATCGGTAAGGGCATGATGCACTAAATGACGCACAGCTCTTCCTTTCATCGCTTGACGAACCAAAGCTTGATATCTCTTTACGGCAAAAAGGAGGTTGCGCTGTTCGATCAAATGTCTGTATTGATTGGCTTGATGCAAACGGATCCCTGCCATTGTCAATTTCGCTGCGGCTTCTAAGTATCTCCCTGCCTTAATCTCCCCTTTTGCTTGGGCAATGCAAATTGCCGCTTGGATCAAAGTAGAGATGAGGAGAGCTTCTAGTGTCCCTGTTGCCATGAATACAAGGTAAAACCCACTTGCCAAGGTCTGTAGAGCCTCTTCGTTAGCTTTACTATACTCCCCTCGCCAGCAGAACTGGGCTGTATGGACAGTTCCCTTGCCCGTGTCGATTGCAGTGGTGACAGCAAGGCCTATGGGGCTAGAGGCTAAAGTAAATACGGCAAGCGCCACCTCTCCTATCTCCTCGCTAAAACGCCCCCAACTTCCCTCTTTTTTAGCATGAAGGGCCAGCTGAAGATGGGAAATCCCCCTGCAACCACCCATCCCCAATGACAGCATAGAGCCAATAGGTCGATATAGAGCAAGGAACGGGAAAACCACCAAAGCAATCCGTTTTATATTCTCTTTGGTTAAATTCCCCTCCAAATCCAAGTCATACCGGCGATGATATGTTTCAGGATCGTAAATTACATGCTTTAAAAAATTGACATAATTAATAATCATTGCAATATTATAGCTGATTTTTAATTAAAATAAACGGATGAAATATTCATGAATTATTTTTTACTAGCCTATTCAACTATTTTGCAGCAAGGGTGGGTCACACTGCCCCTTTCAAATTCTTATGAGTATGAAATTATAGAGGGAAAAGGAGCCCACAGCATTGACGAATATAGGCAATTTTTTTTTGAAAAGGGATTTGTCGTTGAACATCAAGAAGTAACGCACGAGATAGCGACCTTTAAGAACATAGAGGAACTGAAAGGGTGGATCCGCTCTGAGATCGCTCCCAAGCTAGATCTAGTAGGGGACGAGGCGTTTGTGGAATCTTATTTTCAATTGTTAAAAGCACGAGGCTGGATCGATATGGGGGATGGGGAGATCCGACTTCCCTTAAAGCACCTCGTCGTGCTATTGAGATAAATCTCTGTCGTTCCCCAGGGGAAAGAAGCTTCCCAGTTCTTTACTGTATAGAAATGGGGGCTGTAATCGCTTAGAGGGTAGCTCACCGTGAGGATTTTTACGCTCTCATCTAAATTCTCAAAGCGGGAAATGAGATGTTGAATGACCCCATCCTCCAAACATGTTCCATAAAGATAAATCACGCTAAATTCAGAAAAATCCATTCCCAACATATCTTGGCAGTAAAACTCAACGGGAAGACGGGGTTTAAACTGCTCTGCAATCCGATGGGCCCTGTGGATGAAAAGGGGAACCCAATCAATCCCCACAACAGAGCAGTTTGCTATATGACTCCAGAAAAATACCCCTTTCCCTCTCCCGCATCCCAACTCTAACACTCTGTCTTGAGGAGTAAAGTGGCATTCTTTTGCAAGGCGAGCGAGCACAGAAAAGGGGGTTTCTCCATAGGCGTCGAGAGAAACTCCCTGTTTTTGTTTTAAAAAGGCCTTGGAGATCCGAAACGGGTTATGCCACAAGTAATTTCTTTCAAATATCGTGTCATAAGGCACAAAGTCGGGGAAAGTTTTACACATCTGCCGCTTGTCTTTGTAGTGAAACCATTTTACCTTGAAAAAGAGGAAGAAAAGTGTCATGAAAAAGGAAGGGAGTCTGTAAGCTCTGCAGGGCCAAAAAACTGCACAGGGCCAGGGTTGCAATAGGCGTCTTGCAACTCCCATGCCACGCGTTGCTGTTTAAAAGAAATAAATGCGGGGCCTTGTAAATCGACAAGAGCTTTGGCGATGACCGGCTTTTGCTTCCCTTTTCTCATCTCAAATTGCATCAAGGAGACCAGAGGCACTCCCCCTAGCTGCCACTCCAGAGGAGGGTCTAACAGGTTGGGAACCGCTGCCATCATCCCCGTCTTCTGTGCAAAGAGAAGCAAGGCAGCCCCATACCCTAAGACGGTGCAATACTGGCAGTCAAAGTTTGAAGGGAAGGCTGCTCTTCCCTCATAGCCAAAAAAGTGATTCACAGCAGAAAAAGGGATTGCAGGAGCCAGTTCTTGCTTTACGAGCTCTAATAACAAAAATTCCGTTTCGATCGATGACACCCTCACATTGCCATGGGGATCTCGATCTAGGAGAAGCTGCTGCTGAATCTTTTTTGGAAAAGAAGAGAACAATTGTGTAGATACCGCTGATAAAGTCTTGGGATTGAGATTGAGTTCTTGGATGAGCACTCTTACCTCGGGGATAAACTCGATTAACCCCTCGGGGATGACAATCACACCGAAATGTTTCTTCTCCCGGGCTCTTTTAGTGATGAGATCTGCAATCTCTTTTACAATCTGCTTTAAACTCATTTTCAGCTGCGCTACCTCCTCACCGATGAAAGTTAAGTTGGGGTGAGTAGCAAGGGCGCACTCCAGTGCGATATGAGAAGCAGAGCGCCCCATCAAGCGGATGAAATGGTAATACTTTCTAGCAGAAAGCGCATCGGATGCGATATTGCCAATGCATTCTGCATACACTTTGCAAGCAGTATCAAATCCGAACGGGACCTTCACATAAGGGTTTCTTAAGTCCCCATCGATCGTTTTGGGAACTCCAATCACCTTGAGGCCCGATTTTTTATCTAGGAAATATTCGGCAAGAACAGCCGCATTCGTATTCGAATCATCCCCTCCCACGATAACAAGCCCCTCTAGGCCCAATTTCTCTAGAGAAAGGCGCGCAAGCTCCATCTGCTCTTGCGTCTCAATTTTAAAGCGCCCCGAGCCGAGCAAGTCAAATCCCCCCTGATTGCGGTAAAGCTCGAGGGTTGCCGCATCGAGCTCTTTTCCCTTTCCCAGGATGACCCCTTCTGGCCCGTCTAAAAACCCAAGAAGGGAAGAATCGGGATGAAGCCGTTTAAGCGCCTCGTAAAGGCCGCCTACCACATTATGTCCTCCAGGTGCTGGCCCCCCAGAAAACACCACCCCCACACGCAGAGGTTTAGAGGGGAGTCGGGAGCCCTTTTTCGCACGCAAAAAAGGGTGAGAGTAGGTATGGGGAAATAGGGGTTGCATGGCGAGGTTCTGAGGAAGAGGCGCCTCTGGTACCCAGCGAATAGCCGCAAGGTCTTGGAGAATCCCCGGAAGGGGCGGCTTATAAACTTGCCGCGCTGTGGCAAGCGGGCTTCTTGTATGTAGATACATCATGAAGTTGCAAGAGTTGTGAGCTTGACTCTACCTCATCTCCCGCAAAATCCACAAGGCTCAATTTTTGAGTGGCGCTTTAAGAAAGTGCAGAAATAATTTCTGGGTCTTTTAGGAGAGCTGGAGGAATATGCTTTTTTAAGTTTGTCTGAAAACCATCATCTATCACCCCATTTCTTTTACGCCATTTTATAATGGCAAGGATAAAATTGCGATCCCCTCTCACTTTTTCAGCAACGTGCTTTAATGCAAACTTAGTTTGTTTCGTCGCAGCAAGCGCAACACCCCAATCCCCCTTAAGTTGTTCCGATGCAACAGCTAATTGATGGCCATCTCTAGCTACAGCAACAAGCACTAGCTCCCGATCCCCCCTAAAATCCTTGAAAGTTTTTTTTAATACGCTATACTGCCTCTTACTTTTCAAAGCTTCTAAAACAATGTCTCGTCGAGCTTG
>JAHFTN010000109.1 GCA_023269365.1 Chlamydiota bacterium
TTACGGTCGAACGTCCGAGGACAAATAGACAAGGCATTCGGGCCGAAAATGTGCAAAGTCGAGTTAAACTCTTTGCCCTTATGGATACGCAGACGCTCCCAGAGATGAAAGAGGATGGAGATAAAAGCTCCCCTTTTGTCAATTGCATTAGAAAAAATTATAGGCATTTGCGCAAGTGGGCCCAAAGGACAGAGACGAATTGCTTTCGGATCTACGACAGGGAGATCAACCACTACCCGCTGGCAATCGATTTTTATGCGGGGCGCTATTGCGTGCATTACTTTGCACATCCCAAAGAAGATGCGCTGCGTTTCTCGAAGCTGCAAGAAGAGGTGATCGGGGCTTTATCTCGATTATTAAGGGCGGATTTAAGTAAAATCTACTGGCGCACGCGGATCAAGAGAGAAAGGGGGGAACAGTATGAAAAAGCAGATGTCTCTCAAGATTTTTTTACTGTGCTCGAATATGGGGTCAAGTTTAGGGTCAATCTCATCGATTATTTAGATACGGGGCTATTTCTCGATCACAGAGAAACGCGCAGGTGGGTGGCTACCCATTCAAAGGGAAAGCGCCTGTTGAATCTTTTTTCCTATACAGGCTCATTTAGCGTGCACGCAGCTCTTGGTGGCGCTCTTTTTACCAAGAGCGTGGATATGTCGAATACTTATTCTGAATGGGCGCGTTCCAATTTTATCTTAAATGGGTTGTCCTCCAAGCAAAATGAGGTTGTGCGCGCAGATTGTTTGAAATTTTTAGATGAGGAAATGACCTCATCGAGGAGGTATGATTTAATTATTATTGATCCGCCGACCCTCTCTCGCTCTAAAAAAATGGACCAGCTCTTCGACATCCAGATCGATTATGTAGGGCTGATTAAAAGGGCTCTGATGCTTCTTTCTCAGGGAGGAGTGATTTTGTTTAGCACCAACTCGCGCGGGTTTGTGTTTGACAAGGAATTGTTCCCGTTTTGTTCTGTGATAAATATTTCTTCTAAAACGTTGCCTTTGGACTTTCATGATCCCTACATCCACCGTTGCTGGAAGCTTCAGATTTAAATTAAAATCTTTGTAATGTTCATAACACATTTATTATGTGATACTTATATTTATTTGGCATTGAGGTTATAGTAACTTATAGCCGGTTATTGGGTGTTTCGGCTATAAGTGGCTATAAGTAGGTATAACATGGACCCTATTCACAATCCATTTTCACCGGGAGCGGGTTCTCCACCCCCTGAATTAGTGGGAAGAGATCCTGACCTTGAACAGGCGCGCATCCTCTTGGGGCGGATTAAGCTTAAGAGATCTGAGAAAAGTCTGTTGCTCACGGGACTCCGAGGCGTAGGCAAAACAGTGTTGCTTAAAGAGATTGAATCTCTTTCAAAAAAAAATGGCTATCGGACGATTTTTATTGAAGCCCATGAAAATAAACGATTGGGGCCTTTGCTTATTCCGTATCTTCGTGCTCTGCTTTTTGATCTGGATCGCCAGGCCGGGGTCAATGATAAAGTAAAACGGGCTTTGGCAGTTTTGCGCAGTTTTATTGGGGCGGTCAAGCTTACAGTGCATGATGTGAGTATTGGGATAGATATTGAGCCAGAGAAAGGATCTGCTGATAGCGGTGATTTGGAAATTGATTTGCCTAGCTTGTTTGTGGCTATCGGGGAAGCTGCAGAAGCGCGTAAATGTGCTGTAGCCCTTCTCATTGATGAGCTTCAATATTTGAGTCCAAAGGAGCTAGGAGCGCTCATTATGGCTATGCATAAAGTGCAGCAATATCAGCTGCCTTTGGTCCTTTTTGCAGCAGGGCTACCGACATTACCAGGACTTGCTGGAGAAGCAAAATCGTATTCTGAGAGGTTATTTAGTTTTCCTGATATTGGAGCATTGTCTTCAAGAGACGCAGCGAGGGCTTTAGAAGAACCAGCACAAGCTGCAGGTGTTGCGTTTGACCCAGAAGCTTTAGAAGAAATCTATCGACTCACAAAAGGATACCCTTATTTTATTCAGGAGTGGGGATATCAGGTTTGGAATCTAGCTCCAGGTAGCCCAATTACCTTGCAAATTGTTCAAGACGCAACAGCTGAGGTGATGCCGCGGCTTGATGAAAACTTTTTTCGGGTGCGTTTTGATAGACTTACTCCTAGTGAAAAGAATTTCTTAAGAGCAATGGCTGAACTCGGTCCTGGTGCTCATCGCATTGGAGAAGTGGCCGATATTTTGAAAATTAAAGCCACTAGCTTAAGTCCTGTACGCTCTGACTTGATCAAAAAAGGGATGATTTATAGCCCTTCGTATGGAGAGATTGCATTTACTGTCCCTCTTTTTGACGAGTTTATGATTCGGGCCATTCCTGATTGTTCACTTGTTTAAATGGGTTTCAGGCTGGACTTTAGCCATTGGTGGAGGTAATTCAAGCCGACCATTAATAAAGCCAATAGAGCCAGGAGGCTTTATCTCGCGAACTTGCCGCCCCCCAATGGCTAAAGTTCAGTCAGGGGTAGAGCAAATACTGTTTGCGCTCTTCTATAAAACGCTCTTTTTCTTCTTTTTGAAAACCGATGAGTTTCCAGGCGACGTAAGGCTCTTTTTGTAATAGAAAAAGCATCGTCTCGTTTCCGTTGGCTTTGCAGAAGAGATCTTTTTTGTTAGGCTCGATTGCTTTGAGCCTGGCCATGACTTGTTTGGGGTAGAGGTTTTTAAGGATGCCGAGGATCATGTATTGGGTAGTGACAGGGCGGAAGGTGGTGGTTTTTGTCACAAGGAGCATCACCCCTTCACAGTCTTTGCCTTGGTGGGCGCCGTAGAAGGGGCGGTAGTGTAGAGGCATGAAGATCACGCCGGGCAAATTTTGCTTGTTGAGTTGCTCTGCGAGCTCTTTGGCTTTGATCCAAGGAGCCCCGATGACTTTGAAGGGAAGAGTGTAGCCAACGCCGATGTTAACAAGAGAGAGCTCTCCGAGCAGGCCTGTCGCAGCATAATAGTAGGGGGTGTCTGCTTCGGGGATGTAGGGGCTCGTGGGAATCCAGGTCAGCCCTGTGTCGGCAAAGCTCATCGTGCGCTTCCATCCTTTCATTTTAACGACTTGGAGCTTGCAGCCGACCTTATAGCGGTCGTTAAAAAATAGAGCCAACTCTCCAATGGTCATCCCGTGGCAGTAAGGCACATTGATATAACCGATATAAGAGCGCCAATGGGGCTCTACCATCGGGCCGTCGATTGTGATCCCGTTGATCGGATTGGGACGATCGAGCACGATGACGGGGATATTTTTCTTAGCAGCCTCTTCCATGACGTAAAACAAAGTAGTCGTGTAGGTGTAGGATCTACAGCCAATATCTTGAATGTCATAGACAAGAACATCGATATTTTTGAGCATTGCTGTTGTGGGCCTTCTCGTCTTGCCATGAAGATTGTAGACGGGAAGGTTAGCAGGACCCTTGCTACAAGAGACCTCTTCAGCAGCGTAGGCATGTCCATGTAACCCATGTTCTGGAGCAAAGAGGGCGACGAGTTGTATTCCGGGAGCCCTTTCTAAAAAAAGATCGATTGTGGAGCGTCTTTCGCTATTGATCCCCGTATGGTTGGTGACAAGGCCGATCCGTTTTCCTTTCAATGCATCGACTTTGTGTTCATTAAAAAACAGATCGACGCCCAATTCTAATTGAGCGGCATACGAAAAAAGGGGAAGGAGAATCATCCACAGAAATAAACGCATAAGTGTGCCTCTTTTTAGCAGGTTAAAGCGAATTGCGAAAGATTAAATAAAATATTTGTCATTCTGATGTAAGTTGTGCTACATAATAAAAGATATCTCAAGGAGCCTCTTCATGACCTATAAAGAAAGCCGATCGGAAGCGTTGCGCATAGCAGCTGAGCTCTTACATTCTGTGAAGGGAAAGCCTTTGTCCCTTGAAGAGAGGGAAAAAAAGGCGGTGGCATTAGCAGCAGAAATGCTTAGGGAAGCGAACCGCACGATGACGTACCAAGAGAAGCAAATCCAAGCGGAACTCTCTCGGATGATGAGAGATCCTGTGGGGAAAGTGTTTACAACGAATATGACAGATCAGTGTTTCCGCTCTAAGAGGTCGGCACGGGTTGCCAATCAGCTGATCTATCTTCTTAACCAGGGGGGGATCCCTCGCTATTTGAGTTGGCCCAAGAGGATCTCTTTAGGGGTCTTTCAAATTATGGGGCAGTTGTTTTCATGGGCCTTTGTTCCGATGGCGACATATACTCTTAGAAAGGCGACATCTAAAGTGATTCTTCCAGGTGAGCCCCACGCTCTAAAAAAACATATGGCCCATCGCAGAAAAGAGGGGGTGCGGCTCAATTTGAACCATTTGGGAGAGGCGATTTTAGGAGAGGAGGAAGCCAAACGGCGCCTTTTGATCTATCTAGAAGATTTGACTCGAGAAGAGATCGAATATGTCTCAGTTAAAATTTCAACGATCTATAGCCAAATCCATCTGCTAGGATGGGAAAAGACATTAGACACCCTTGCAGGGCGGTTGCGTCAGCTGTACCGCGTGGCAAGAGATCATCACTTCACCAGGGCAGATGGGGTAAAGGTTTCTAAATTTGTCAACCTCGACATGGAAGAGTATCGCGACTTGCAGCTGACAAAAGAGCTATTTAAAAAAGTGTTAGAAGAAGAAGAGTTTCACCCCTTCTCTGCGGGGATTGTGTTGCAAGCGTATCTTCCCGATTCCTACGAGATCCAAAGAGAGCTAACAGAGTGGGCAATCCAGCGGGTAAAGAAGGGGGGTGGGGCGATCAAGATCCGGATTGTAAAAGGGGCGAATCTCTCTATGGAACAGTTT
>JAHFTN010000015.1 GCA_023269365.1 Chlamydiota bacterium
AGGACATACTTGAATATGTAGGCCAAGAAGCAACTTGGGAATCTGCTGGAAAAGACTTAAAAAGCAGAGTACTCGATTTTGCGAATAGGTTCCTAAGTGGGGACACTATGCATTTTTAATTATTAAAAATCACACGCCTTTGTGCAAAAAATTCTACACACAAACAACTTCAAAAGTTGGATTTCCTCAAGGAGTCGCCCTGAATTTGGTCCAGGCGCAGCCGGTCCCGAAGCAGCCCAACTCATTCGAGTTGAGCTGCTTCGATGTCGGCTTCGCCTGGACCAAATTCAGGGCAACTCCTTGAGGAAAACCCACGTTTGAAGTTGTTTGGGTATAAATTACTTAATTCTTCTAGATAAAAAATTATTTACAGCGCTTTGCGTCTCTTTCTGAAATACGATGCCGATATGAGCGGCATTGATCTCGCAGGTTTGATCCGCTTCTAAAGCGCATTTTTTGTGTCCCATAAGACCTTCATACTTAGCAGTGACATTAAAAAATTCTTTGACTTTGCCAATTTCTTTTATCCAAGAAAGTTCTTTTTCATCTGCGGGAAGGGCAATTGTAATGACTTTAGCGACAAGGGGATGAGCTTTTTTTGTTCTTGCAAATATCAAGTCTCCTTGTTTGTCAATGGTGGAACAGCTTTCTTCAAAGGCTGAATAGAGCGCAAGATTTCCCCCCATCGAGTGGGCAACGATATCGATTTTTAGGGTCTTATTTGCTTTGTGAATCTCTTCTATTTTGTTGTAGATTTTTTCTCTCTTCTCGTTAGTGGGCTGTCCTGAGCCGAGATTAATGACAAATACGCTGCGCTTTTCTTTTGTAAGGGAAGTTGCGAGGTCGCCTAGGTAGTTCCATGAGCCAGCAGCTCCATGGATGAGCAAGACGGGGTTTTGAGTTTGTTTTGAGAGGTTAACGGGTTCTAACCCATACTCTTTTGGATTTTTGCGGTATTTTTTAAAGGTGTGCCAGCTAGCTCTCATTAAGGTGTGAGCTTCTAGAAACACCATGCCCCAGCAAGCTCCTATTGCCGGCGATACGTAACGTCTGCATGTTTCAACAAGGGTTTGATGGCAAAAAAACCATGCCCTATAAACCTTGTTCCCACAGGCAGATAGAACCTGTGTGGGATACCATGAAGGGGTTTGGGATGTACAGACAGAAGCAACGTTTGCCATAAATTACTCCTTTATTCGTGTATATATTCGATTTCCCCAGAAGAAGTGGGGATCGCTTTTTTAAACGCTTGAAGCATAGAGACGGCTATAGAGTAAGTTGCGTAACGTCTTCCTTCTCGATCTTGGAGTTTGGGCATCTCATAGACAACTCTAGCTCCATCAATTACGGGGGTCGGAGCCTCTTTGTTTAAAAGAACATCTACTGAAGTGGTTTTTTGTCCTCCAATTTCGAGAAAATCAAGATTGAGTTTTTTGGAGAGTTCCGTGAAGGGTTTATAGCGAGGGACCGATAGGAGTTTATGCCCATCGTTAGAGCGATAAATGACTTTAATGGGATATTCGCCTATGAGGGTCTCGAGCTTGTTATCCGGGTCTTTAATGAGGATTGTCACAGTATCGGGCGCTTTGTTTGCTTCGCTTGTGAAAATCATCCTTACAGGGAGAGAAATCAGCGCTTTTGCAAAGAGCTCCAAGCTCCAGGCTAAGCCGCTTGGGATGTTTTTAAGTTTAACTCCCCAGGAATCTTGTGAGCTAAATAGAGCTTTCCAGAGTTTGGGGATTTTATTGAGATACCCGAACATATAGAAGGGGGTAGTATCAATAAAAGTGGAATACTCTTTTTCTACTTGAGCTTGATATTTTTCTAAACCAGTTAAGTTAGAGAGTTCCCTCCAGCGCGCTCCATATTTCCATCGAGCGAGTGCCTTGCTAGGAAGGCTTGAAATAGACCCTGCAGCACATTGAATTGCCGTTGTGAAGAGAATAAAGAGGTTCATGGAGAACCCGTCTGAAAAAATAAGGTTTTTTAATCTGACTCCATCGTGACGACATTCTTTGAAGAAATGGACAAAATATTGCCAATGTTGACGCAAATGTCCCATGTAATCAAAAGCATAGGCATGGTGATCTTGAATAAATTCTGCATATTGCTTAGAAAAACGGACATTGCCCCACTCGATCCATGTTGCATAGCCGCTCCCTTTGGGACGTGAGCTGTCTTTGAGGTATTCCATCGCTCTATGCAGCTCGTCTGGATTCTGAGGAGTTTTTGCAAAAGCCACCATTCCGTTTTGCGTAGGGTCATCCTTCAGTACGAGAGCTTCTGGAGAGAGTAGAGTAAACCCACGATTTTCCATAAGAGTTTTCCAATGTGCCATGCTTTGAAACTCTCGAATTTCAGCATTTTCTGCATTCCAAGGTACACTGTTAGAGGCGTTGACAAAGGTGTGTACAACAGAAACTAGAGCTTTTAGGTCTTCTGTAGTCACATCGTGATCTCTAATGAGAATCACTCCACCCGGTTTTAATTTTCTGTGTAAAGAGTCAATAAAAGGCTCCACTCTCTCATTGGGGATGTGATGCAATCCTCCAAGACAAGAGATCAGGTCGATACTTTGATCTGTGACTTCATCTCCCAAAGGCTTGCTCGTTTTTTGGGGCTCTGTTGAAGGGTCTTTGCAATCCGGGTCATTTAAAGGAATTGTGTTTTGATAGGGAAAGCGGGAAAAAATAGCTCCGGCTTGTACTCGATCTCCAAATCCTACTGTCTTCTCATCACAGGCAGCAACGGTCTGTTTATCTAAGGGGAGTTTTGTGATTTTGCGAAAGACATCGAGGTAGCGTCTAAAATAGATTTCCAGGTAACTACGGAGCGATTTTTTTTCAATAGAATTATTGAGTAAAGTCGCTGCTTGTTTGGCCATTCCCTGCTTTAATACGCGTAATGAATAGAGCTGTAAGACAGGCGCAAAGCGTCGCTTCATTTGCCCTATATTTTTTAGCAAGCCCTCATAGACTTGCTGATCTGTTGTAGTGGGGTCTTCGAGGAGTTTTTCCATGCCAGTTAAGACTTTTTTACTATCGAGGGTATAGAGAATTGTTTGGAGAAATTTCACAAATTCGCTTTTCATCTCCTCAGAAGTTTGAAAAACTCGTCTTAAAGGGGACGAGGGGAGTGTAATGGGAAATGAAACTGAGGATGCTTTTTTTTGTTCAGGGAATGAGAGGGCTCGTGCAGAAACCTCATCGACAGAATTAATCATATTGACTCCTGTGCATCAAAATATTTTTTTGTATGAGCATTTCCAAAGAGATGCTCGGGATCATACTTTTGTTTTAATGTTCTAAGGTTTTCAACGCGCTCTTTTGTATAGCAAGCTTCAAACTGCTCCCTTGTGGCAAAAGGCATGTAAGCTTGGTAGTAAATATCCCCATTACGAATCGCAAAATTAGTGACGTTTTCAATCCATTTTTGGGTTTCTTTCATAGCTTCTTCTGTTTTTAATTGGGAAAAAGAGATCACGACAGCATGTCGTTTTTGCTCTGCGTAAGGCAAGATCGAGATTCTATCTTGTGGAGTAGGGCGGATTGTTGCATTGATTAAACGAACGCCGTTGGCTTTAAGCTGTGCTCCTAAATAGTCGAGAAAGGTGGGAAGATTTTCTTCTTTGATAAAAAATTCTTGGAGCCATTGGGTGTGAAGGTGGGAATTGTGCAGCATTTTAAAGGCATTGATAGGAGGGTGAAGAGCTTCATTACGAGTGAGTTTTTTCTCTTGAAACATGCGTATCTTTTCTTTTTTCCAAAACCAGCTGATCAAGCGCTGTGCGGAGAAATTAGGAAGATGGGAGAACAGCTTTAAGCCAATCCTTTCTAGGCGAGTTCCCCATTTAGGTTCTTTTGAAATGGGAGGGGTTTTAGCCCCTTCTCTTGAAGCATCTTTCTCAAAGCTGACCATACACACGGTTCTCAAGGGATTTCCATCTAAACTATCGAGAACTAAACGTCCTCCAAATAGGGGAACATTATCCTTTTTTTTAATCTCAGCATAGGCTTGGATAAATTCATCAATGGAGACCTCTTGAGTTTTTTCGACCAAGTATTCGTTATCTACGATTTCTAGTGTAGCATCTACAATAACCCCAAAATATCCCAAAGTTCCGAACATACATCCAAATTGCTCGTCTTCTGGCCTCAGTGTTTTTACATCCCCCTTAGCATCGATAATAGTGAGCTCTTTGACGCTCGAGGCGATCGCTCCATAGGTGTGAGCCCACCCATGACAGTTAATTCCAATAGATCCTCCAATGGAAAAAAGATCTGATGCTTGCTTTACGATGGCAGATTTTCCGATCTTATCTAATTCTAGTTGAAGCTCTTCCCAGGTAGCTCCTGATTGCACGCAGACCGTTTTTTTATCTTTTGCAAATGTAATTTTTTTAAGATATTTTGTATTGATTACGGTTTGTTGTTTGTTAATAGGAACTGTTTGTGTTCCCTGGCTCATTCCAGCCCCAATGATCGACACCTGAAACCCTTCTCGTTTTGCTTCTTTAATCATTACTTGCAACGCTTCCTTGGTGGTAGGAAAAAGGATGTTTTGCATAGTTATCCCATACTTGTGTTCTACTCCAAAGGGGCAAACCGCGTTAGCTAAGTGGGGAGATTTAAGAAAAAGACCCGAAGGGCCGTCTGGAGAATATAAACCAAGAGGAGAAGAGAGAATTCCCAATGCATATTTAACAATTTTATCAAACTTTTGCCACCGTTTCTCGGGATTTCTTAGGGAAAAAATGAGTTTAGGAACTCTTTTAAATGTGAGCTCAAGAAGTAGAAATACGGGAAAAATACTCACGCTAATGGCTCTACTTAGAAGGGCGCACCCGCTCTGAACAACTAAAGATTTACTATTTCTCCCTTTTATTACAATGGCCTCAATTCCTCTTGAAACAGATGCAGCAGGATGTGTTATTAAAAATAAGTTCATAATATCCATAAGCTAATTTACTATTTTCATAAATAATACAATAAATCATATTAACATTCATATGTTAAAATAATTATGCGCGCTTCGATTTATAACTGAATTAAATTATTTTTTGTGAAAAATTTCTTCACTCAAAGTGGCGGCGGATCTCTACAAGTGTCGTAAGTAATTCTTTGTCAGCATTTTGCAGCCTGCTTTCAATCAGTTTTACGCTGGTCATGACAGTCGAGTGGTCCCGCTCGAAGAGGCGGCCGATCGCTTGGAAGGGGAGACGGAGCTCTTCGCGGCAGAGATACATCGCTACCTGGCGAGGAAGGGAGATCTCTTGGTGTTGCGATTTTCCCACTAGATCTTGCACGCGAATCCCACAGACGGCAGCGACAGCTGTGTGGATCTTTTCGGGAGAAAGGGCGGATGTCAACTCTTTTTTTATCAGATCGGCAAGGAGCGATTCTACAGTGTGAGGCTCAAGTTCTTCTGAGTTTGTCCCTCTTTTCTCCAGGTGGCATCTCAAAATCAAGGTTTCAAGAGCGAGGTAAAGTGAGCTTGTCGTAGGAAAGGTGTTGAGAAGAAAACCAGAGACCTTTTCTGAGAGGGGAAAGTCGAGGCTTTGGCAGCGCCCTTGCAGCACCTCTTTTAAATCCTCGATGCCGAGTTTTTCGAAATGCAGATTGATTCCCCATTCAAATCGGGAGGTGAGACGAGGTTCGATCTCTTCTAAAAGGGAAGGGGGGCAGTTCGCTGCGAGGATGATTTGACGGCCAGACGAATGCAGAGCATTAAAGGTGTGGAAAAATTCTTCCTGAGTGGCGTATTTCCTAGAGAGCTGATGGACATTATCGATGAGTAAGATGTCGACATGGCGGTAGAGTTTTCGAAAATGGTACATGTCAGAATTGCGGATGGCGGCAACGACATGTTCTGTAAACGTCTCCATCCTCGCATAGAGCGCATTAAGCCCTGCCGCTTTAAAGGCATGGGTAAGCGCCATGAGCAGATGGGTTTTGCCGCAGCCGCCAGGCCCCCACAGATAGAGGGGATTAAATGTGGCAAGGGGCAAGGTGGGTTTTTCGAACGTACCAAGAGCGACATTATATCCGGTCAACTCAGAGATCAAGCGGAAAAGAGGAGCATTGCTCTTTCTTGCTACGAATCTCTGTAGTGTCATGAGAGGGTCGAGTTTATCGTTAAAGAAAACAAGAGGGGGCACCTTAGCCTTTGCTTTCCCCTTTCCCGTAGGGAGAGGCTCTGTATTGGCAAGAGTGAGATGGACTTTGATCGATCTCCCATTGGGAGAGTGGAGTTGCGATTTCAGAAGGGGGCGGATATGTTCTTCAAACCACTCGAGTTGAAACGAGTCTTTGGCTTCTAGGTAGAGATTACCCGAATCGAAGTGGACCACTTTAAGGGGGTGCAAAAAGCGAGCGGCAGCCTCCTGTCCCAAAAGAAGTTCTTGCTTATGTACAAAGGCAGTCCATGTTTGCATAAAGAGTTTTTATTTTCTCCTTCTTCATTACCGTTTCACAGACAACGCTGCTTTGCGCGCCATAAACCACTGTTGCAAAATTCCCAGTCCCATAGAAGAGAGCCAATAGAGGTTAAGCCCTGAGGGGAAATGGTAAAACATGACGGCAAAGACAAGGGTCATAATATTGCCCATCATTTTTTGCTGTTTTTGTTGGTCGGTCATGAGGCGCGGGTCTTTGGGGCCTGTCGCACTGAAACGCTGTTGTGCCCACATTACACCGCCAAGCAAAATGGGCAGGAGGTGGAACTGGTTTCCAAAGAAAATTACGGGGTAATTCCAGCTAAATAAGACGTCGGGTGCAGTCAGGTTATTGATCCATCCCGGGATGAAGGAAGCGCCTCTTAGCTCAAAGGCCGACTTGAGTAGATCGAACATCCCAATCAAGAAAGGAAGTTGGATCAAAAGAGGGAAACACCCTGAAAGAGGATTGACCCCCTGCTCTTTGTAGAGGGCCATGATTTCCATCTGAGCGCGCTTGGGCTCTTTCTTATACTTCTCTTGTATGATAGAGACTTTGGGAGCGATCTTTTGCATCTTCAGCGTCGATTTGATCGACCAAGCATTTAATGGGTAGAGCATGATGCGCAGGGCTAGCGTTAACAAAATAATCGAAATCCCCCATGAGGAGGTGATCTTATAAAACAGGTTCATCAAGATGAACAGAAATTTAGCAAAGGGCTCAGAGATAAAGGTAAACCACCCATGGAAGCTAAGGGCTAGGGTGTATTCCGGGTCGTAGCCAGTGGCAGGGTCTGCAAAGGTGCGGTCGACAGTCTGTAAAATGTCAGTTTGGAGAGGGCCTGCATAGTAGCGCAGTTGTGTTGTTTGAGCACGCAGCGGAAGCTGAAACTCGTAGCCGGGGTATTTGTCTGCGGGGTAGGGAGTGTATTCAGGATCGATGAGAGAGAATCTAGAGGGGTCTTCAACTCCTGCTATTTTGCATGCCCGGTAGCCAGGAGGGATCTCTGTCAAAGGGTCAATGATCAAACCAAAAAAACCATTCGCGTTGCACACCCAGTTGGGGTAAATCCCCGTTGAGGCAATACACTCTTTAGGGAGAGAAAGGGATTCTATGGCGCTCTTTCCATTGCTCTTTGTGATTTTGTAGGTCAGCGCGGGAGCGGCACTGTCGGAGATGAGTTCTACTTCAGGAACGCCGCTTGTGAGCCATAAGCCCCGCCCGTCTCCATCCACTTTGATCGATACCTCTAAACAGTAGGGAGCTTCTTCTGCATTAGAGGGGAGTTTGAAAATTTTTGTGATTTTCCTATTCGACTCAGCACATTCAAATTCGATGAGATCTTTTTCAAGCCGCTTCAAGGTGTAAGGCTTGCGGTCCATCTCCGGGGGCTCTCCCACGATCCTCAGGGCGTAGTAGCGTATAGGGGAGTTGAGAGGTTTTTTCTGGCTCAGTAGAGCTCTTCTTAGCAGCGGATAGTAACCGCCCAAAGTGCCCTGCTCGATTTTTTTCACTCCTGTTCCCGTATTGATATAGTAGGGAAAAGAGGGAAAATGGTCGTTGAAGGAGTTGTCAGCGGCAAAATTTCGGTCGATATCTGTAGGGAGCACGATGCTTTTTGTATTTTCTTTTGTGGCAAAGGGGAGATTGATCTCAGCAATGGCACCTCCCAAATTAGAAAATACGATCTGTTGGTAGGCATTTTCTAAGACAAAAAACTCTTCATTGCCAGAAGGAGTTATGAGGGGAGTTGTAGAAGGGGAGAATACTGTTTCTACAGTAGGTTTCGAAGCGATTGCTTTTGGAGAGGGATTGCTCGAAGAGAACCACTGATTGATAAAAAAAAGAGTGATGGTCAGTGCGATCACAAAAATAAACGAGCGTTTGTCCATGAAAAACCCTAAATTTGAGAAATAAAGTTGGAGTGTAGCAGATTACAATTTTTTCGCGTGGAAGTAATTGTGTTGAATTTTTTTTTATATATTTATAGGATGCGGTTTAGGGATTTAACCCATTTTTATAGGAGTATGTATGAAAAAAGACGAGAAGTGCGTTGAGAAACAGCCAAGACAACAGCAACAGCAGCAGCAACAAGCAGCAAGAGCAGAAACGTGTGCTAAGCAGCAGCAAGAAATTTTAAAAAAACAACAGAGACAGATCACTCAGTTGCAACAACAACAGCAACAGTTGAAAAAGCAATTTTATGATTTGGCAAAGTGCGCAAAGAGCCCAGGGGCTGCTGTTAAAAGAAAGAACAGAGTGTGATTTTTAATCAGTACATACCATTAACCTTTCTGGTTCGTGGTATGTATATTTCCTAGTCACAGGGCCATTTATTTATGATCATCAACAGAACACATTCCATTCCGATTAAATGTTCTGTGAAATTACCTATACAAAGTCTCGAGTCGTTTAGTTCAGATTTACATCCCAGCGTTTTTCAAATTACTCATAATACAAAGTACGCCTACTCTACTCAGATCCTATCGAGCAAGCATCTGCTGCGGTTGCAACCTGTGACTGATACATCCCAATTAGTTTTGAGCTATGAATGCTCCGTTTCTGTGGGAAAGGGGGATGTGTGCAATTTTATAGGCGCATTTGGAAATAACGCCTCGTTTTTAGAGATCAACGAGCCCTATTCTGAGCTCAGCATTGTGAGTAAATCGATTGTCGTGGTTCAAGAATTGCCAAAGAGGCTCGATGTATTGCATCAACCTCGCACGTTGCCCATGATTTGGATGCCTTGGGATCGGATGATGATGCAAGCCTATTTACAGCCTCCTGAATTGCCCGAGTCTGAATTATTTGAACTCGCTGAATATGCAATGAGTTTTGTAAAGAAAAAACACAGCGATGTGTACGACATACTTATGAATATGAATGAGACGATTTATAAAGAGTACAAATATAAGCAAGGGGTCACCTCCCTGTCGACGACCCCCTACGAGGTGTATAGGAGCCGTGAGGGGGTCTGTCAGGACTTTGCCAATCTTTTAATTTGTCTTCTTCGCCTTCTCGATATCCCTGCGCGCTATCGAACGGGGTATCTTTTTACCGACACAGATGATAAGAACAAGGCGCAAGCTGACGCGACTCACGCTTGGGTAGAGGTGTATTGCCCCTATTTCGGGTGGATGGGTCTTGACCCCACGAACGGATGTAGAGCAGAAAAAGACCATATCCGCGTTGCTTGTGGGCGGCATTTTAGCGATGCAACGCCCACTTCCGGCACGATTTTTGAAGCGAAAGGAGAAGTTGAGGAGAGTTTGTCGACAAGTGTGCAGGTTGTACGCTTGAATTCTTAAACCTAAAAACGGCCGTTTTTAGGTTAAATCACCTCTCATCGGGAGAGGTGTTTTGTTTACGCTCGATTAGAGATAGAAATTCTTGGAAAAGACTTGTGGAGCGCACGTTATCGAGCCACTCATCTTCTAGGAGCTCGTCTAGGGAGGGGAGTACCTCTGCCTCATAAGCTTTTTTCAAGCAAAACATCCCCCTTTCACACTGACCCATCAACGAGTAGAGCCCCGCTAGGTAGGTATAGGCGTGAAGATTGCCTAAGCGCAAGGCGGCTTGAAGTTTCAGTTCCGCTTCTTGATAAAACTGATCAGATTCACTCGAATCAAAAGAGCCGATAGCTAAATTAATAAGAGCTGTTGCCCAGTCGAGAAGAACCGGATCATTGTCCTCTTCTTGTTTTAGGCTTAGGCGGTAATGATGGATTGCGCGATGAAAATGGCGCAATTCCCCCGTAGATTCTCCCAGGTGAGAAAGGGCGATTCCCAAGGGGTGATGTACAGAAGAAAAGTCGGGATCTACCATGAGGACATGAGTAAAGATTTCCACTGCGCGCTCATAGTAGGGGATCTCTTCATAAAAGCCCCCCAGCAGATCGAGCGTGCATGCATAGCGACAGAGCCAGTCGGGATGTTGATAGAGAGCATTTTTTTGCAGATAAAACACTCTTTCAAATTGCACGCATGCCTCTTCTAGCAAGTGTTGCTCATCGGAGATCTCGCCAAGAGTTGACAGAGTGGAGGCGTAATCAAAGAGGGTGTAAGTAGAGGCTTGTAGGTCGAGTGCTTTTTGGAAAAAACGCAAAGCGAGCTTGAGGTCCTCTTCGTTGCTCTCCATCTCCCCTAAAAAAGCATAGGTCCATCCGATGGCATGCCACAGGCGGTGGCAGGTGCGGTCGATCGAAAGGCCGAGTTGAAACTGCTCGATTGCTTGGTAGTAATAGTCGCTCTCATCGAAATAGTGACCAAAAGCCTGTAAACACAGCCCATAGCTATAGAGGATCTCGGGGTTTTCTTCCTCTTTTTCAAGAGCAGAAACGATCTTGCTTTCCGCCTCGTGGAGCAAGTCCAAATGCTCTGTATGGTTTCCCAAAAGGGCTAGCGCCTCTCCCCAGGTGCTTAAGATGTAGGGATCTTCAGCATTAAGAGCGGTTGCTTGTTTACATTTCTCGATGCACAAGTGCAGCTTTTTCACATCGCAATGGCGTTTGGCTGCATTGCAAAGAAATTGAGCCCATCTCAGCCACACAATGCTCTCTTGAGATTGTTTTTCTGTTGCGACTTGAAAGTGGGTATTTGCCTCTACAAAATGGTCTTCATCATGGGTATGAATATAGAGTTTTTCTAAAGCTGTTGCAAGAAGAAGGCAGCAATCAAACCCTTGAGGATCTAAGGTAAATGCGGTTTTTAAACACTGTACAGCCTTGAGAAAGAAGGTGAGGTCGTTGATCTGCGCTGCAAATTTAAGGCACGCATGTCCAAAATCTTGCCAGAACTCTGCAGGGGGATTTTCCTCGAAGGAGAGGGAGAGTTGAAAGGCTTGGATCGCCTGGTGCCAATCAAGGGCTTCTTCAGAATGTTCTGCTAGGTGAGAAAATACGGTGCCCAAATCCCAGTACAACTCAGAGAGGGCATCGCGGCTCTGGTGATCAGAAAGTGATACTGCTTTATTGAGTTTTTCTCTTGCTTCCTTGAAATAGTGATACTCTCCGGAATTGAGTCCTAAGACACACAACAAACTGCCCCAAGCCTGCCACGCGTCAAAATCGTGGGGGTTGAGCTGTGTTGCGTATTTAAATTTCTTAGCCGCAAGGGGGAGAACCTTCTCTTGTCCCGCTTGGGTGCCCAATTCAAACAAAGAGAGTCCTTGAGTGAAGTAGACTTTAGGGTTAGATCCGTAGAGCCGCTCCGCTGTGCCAAAATAAAACAAACCGGTAGAGAGGTCCCCATTTAATAGTGCCGTTTCTCCCTGTATAAGTAACGAGTCTACACAGTGAGTGTCTTTAGAAAGAACGGAGAGATCTTGATCCATAGAATGTTCCTTAACTTAACTTAAAAAATCGTGCGCCCTCATTCGTTCTTTGCCTTCAAGGCAAAAAAGACGGGAGCGCTTATAAAGGAGCAAGATGGTATAAGTTTGTGTTTATACGATAGGGGCAGATTATAAGAAACCCCCTTTTTTTGGACAATGAGCCAACCTTTTTTGAAGGGAAAGTCCTTGTTAAATTAAAATTTTAAACAGGAGAGGTGATGTTTATATACCGCACGAAGATGCATTTAAGACACACAGATGCAACGGGAGTCCTCTTTTTCCCCGAGCAGTTCAAATTCACTTCTGAGGCTTTTGAGGAGTTTTTAATTTATAGGGGAGTCTCATTAAAGGCTCTCATTGATTCCCCCTACCTGCTCCCCGTCGTCCATACGGAAGCCGACTACAAAGCCCCTCTTCAAATAGGAGATGTGATAGAAATCTCTGTTCAAGTCGTTAAACTAGGAATCTCTTCTGTGACCCTCCATTATGAGCTGCACCAAGAAAAAGGGGTAGAGGTCGGCACCGTCCAGACGGTCCATGTCGCCATAGACAAGGCGACCTGGAAGGCAGTTCCCCTTCCCCACTCACTTAGGCAAGTCTTTGCTATTCAGTAACTTAGTATATATGGATTGCATTCCATTGTTTTATGCGTTATTATGGGATTATAATCCAGGATAGGGGATGTACGAAGAAATTCAGAAGCTTAGCCACCATTTTTTAGAAAGAAAAAACTCGGCCTATAGAAGATACTTTATTCGGACGACCCCATTAACCCATCGATTGTCGATCGTCATGGGGCCAAGGGGAGTGGGGAAAACAACCACCTTAGTCCAGACTCTATTAGATCGTGTCGAGGGGGATAGATTTGATCCGAGGATTTTATACGTCCAAGCTGATCATTTTTTGTTAGGCTCTACCTCTTTATATGAAATTGCAGAACACTTTTCTTTGCAGGGAGGAAAGTGGATTGTATTTGACGAAATTCATAAATATCCCGAGTGGTCAAAAGAATTAAAAAGCATATACGACACGTTTGAAGAATTAAGGGTTTTTGCTTCGGGGAGCTCTGCATTAGAGATCCATAAAGGGACACATGATTTGACAAGAAGGGCCCTTGTCTACGAGATGCAGGGGATGTCCTTTAGGGAATATCTTGAGTTGGCTCATAACATAAAATTGCCCAGCTACGCATTGCAAGAGATCTGCCATAATCAAGAGAGGGTTGCAGCTTTACTTCTTCAAGAGTTGAAAAATATCGACAGGCATGTCCTCCCTGAATTTCATCGGTATCTCAAAGTCGGGTATTATCCCTATTTTTACGAGCTGAAAAATGAAGCCCAGTATCAGATGACGCTGGAGCAAAACGTGCATACGACGATCGAATCAGATCTCGCATCGATTTATCCGCAGCTTGTGGGAGTGAGCATTCAAAAGATTAAAAAACTTCTCAGTTTCATCGCTAATGCCGTTCCCTTTACCCCGAATTGGAATCAGATCATGGCAGCGTTAGAAATCGGAGATATGCGCACCCTAAAAACCTACTTTTCCCATTTGGAAGATGCGGGATTGATTAGCTCCTTGCCGAAAGCAACGCATAAGTTCAACCAGATCGAGTCCTCCTCTAAAATCTATCTAGAAAATCCCAATCAGCTGTATGCAATTTCCCTAGAAACGCCAGACAAGGGAACGGTACGCGAAACCTTCTTTCTCAATGCTGTAGCACACAAACATAGAGTAAGGCTGCCAGAAATAGGGGATTTCCTTGTAGATGACACCCTTCTATTTGAAGTGGGCGGCAAAAAAAAGAACTTCCACCAAGTGAAATCTCACAACTCTGCTTATATCGCTTGCGATGAGATCGAGCAGGGCATAGGGGCGAAGATCCCTCTCTGGCTCCTGGGGTTTTTGTACTAGCTGGACTTGTCCATTGGTGGGGGCAATCGAAAAAACAAGATGGTCGCTCTTTTAACCTCATTTCCGGATAAGCGTTTGAGTTTTTGCATCCGCAGAAAAGGAGGATAGGCGCACGGGGTGTTTAAACGAGGGGAGTTTGTCTTGTAGCGCGGCCTTAATCGAATTTAACGTGTGCATCTCTGTCGTATCTTCGATGAAGGCATGGGGGCGTGCTCCAAATTCTTCATCATCTATAGGCAAAACTAAGGTCCTCACAATGCCAGGGATTTGTAAGAGGGCTTGCTCGATCTCTTCGGGTTGGATGTTTTCCCCTCCCGAAATGAATTGCCTGTCTTTTCTGCCCATCATCTCTAATTCCCCCTTTTCATTGAATCGCCCGAGGTCCCTTGTTGCGAACCACCCCTGTTCCCTTGCATCGATGACCTGCTGGGAGGCTGTGTCCCAGTAGCCTTGGAATAGGGGGGCGCCTCTGACAAAGATTTCTCCCTCTTTGATCTTGAGTTCTCGAAAGGGAAGGAGCTTGTCCAGAGTGATCATAGAGCTCATTTCCGTCATGCCATAGGTCGTATAGAGTGGTAAACCGAGCTGGCGCCCCCTTTCGAACAAGCTAGGGGCTGTGGGAGCTCCTCCCAGGAGGACACATTTTAAGGGGGTGTTTCGCAAAGGCTCTTGCACGAGGCGGTAGAGTTGGGTGGGAACGAGGGATAGGTGGGAGATCCGGTGGTGGATAATGGCTTGCGCAAGCAGTTGCGATGAAAGTACAACGGTAGCCCCTTGGAGAAAACAGCGAAAGAGGGGAGCGAGCCCCCCGACGTGAAACAGGGGAAGGGCTAGAAGGTAGCGTGAATTAGAATCGAGTTGTAAAGCAGAGACCGCCCCAAGAGCGCTCATGTAATGATTGTAAAAGCTCTGACACGCAATTTTAGGAATTCCGCTTGAGCCTGAGGTAAATAAGAAGGTCGCGAGGGTTTCTCTTTGAATCAGAGGCTCGATAGGAAAGCTCTCCATAAAAGAAAGAGGCAACGTCTCGGGATTTATAACAAGAGCGGGTCGTAACCGATTTAAACACACAAGATTTTGCTCTTGAGAGAGGCGAGTGCTAAGAGGGCAGGCAACGGCTCCCAAACGAAAAAGGGCAAAAAATAGCAGAATTGTTTTAAAATCTAAACACGCCTTAAAGACCACTCGTTTTTCTGCTGCAACTCCTAAACTTTTTAAATGCATGGAGAGATTATGGACAAGCGCATTGACTTGCGCATAGGAAAAGACGGCTTCATCGGTGATGACACAGGGAACGTGCGACTCTTTTTTAAATAGGGGACAGAGGAGTTGTTCCATGGGCTACTTTCTGTAAATGTTCTTTTAAGACCATCAATTCCTCATTACAACGCATCGTTGGCAGATCAAAACGGGGTGAAGAATCTACGATATCCCCATTTAAATAACGCCTCGTGTCCAGTCCTAGAGGGAACTTAGTTAAGTTAAAATGGTGTGCCAGTTTAACGATCTGGAGTAACCCTAAACTACTCTCAAAGCAGGAACTCAACGTGATCTTAAGGCCGTGTTGTTGTGCATAGTGGATGAAGCGGCGACACCCCTTTTTACCGCCCAATAGGGTGGGCTTGAGAATAATGCCTGTTAAAGAAGGGTAGGTACTGCGAGAAGAAGTAAAAGCCTTTTCCACATTCTCGTCCAGGGCAAACGGGTGGGTAAATTGAGGTAACGACTCCTCTTCATAGGTGGGGTCTTCGATGTAGTCAAAAAGTGCGGGGTCGAAAGGGGCAAATAGGTTCATTGCTTGAGCAAACGAAAAATTTCGGTTGCAATCGACGCGCAAACGACACTTCTGCAGAAGTTGTTTAATAACGAATTGATTGTCTTGTACTCCAAATAAGCCCACCTTAATTTTAAGAGTGGTATGCCCTTTCCCTAGTGCTATGTCTGCTTCTCTCAATACTTCCTCTGGAGTTCCTTGGCATAAAGCATACAAAGGGACTTGCAAGGGAAAATGCCCCTCTTCAAATACACTCTCCAATCCAAACTGGACAGAGGGAAAAAAATCGGTTTTCTCTCCGCTTTCTAAGTAGTGTTTCAGCTGCGCCTCTGCCTCTTGCAGAGTCTCTTTGCTCCTTCCCTTTAGTGGGGAGATCTCTCCCCATTTGCCCTCAATGCACACGACCAACCCTTCGCGCGAAGGAAGTGCAAAACGGTAGAGTTCCCACTGGCGGGAAGCTATAGCATCCAGCCGATGCAAAAGAGGAGAGTGAAGAGCCATAGCAATTTTCCTGTTTTTACAAAGAGGGGATTGAGTAAAGAGGGGTCTTTATTGTGTAAAACGGCGTACACAAGACTTGCGGTAGGAAAAAGAGCAAGCAGTGAGAGTAAGCAAAAAGGATGGGAAGGACACAAGAGGACGACAGGAACAAATGCTAGAGCGCATGCAAAGAGAAACTGCCCTTTGCCAAAATTTCTTCCCAAACGCACGGGTAGCGTCTTTTTATTGGCAAGGCGGTCCTCTTCGATATCGCGGAGGTTGTTGAGGGTCAAGATCGCCATCGAAAGGGCTCCGGGACAGAAGCCTGCTAGAAAAGCGCTCCAAGAGAGTCTATGGGTCTGGAGGTAATAGGTGATTAATACAGCGCCGGGCCCATAGAGAAATAAAACTAATCCCTCTCCTAACCCTAGATAAGCCAGGGGAAAGGGACCGGCTGTGTAGAGAACACTCAAGAGCATATAGAGAGCTAACATCAGGGCAATGGGAAAACCTCCATGGAAAATGAGGGCAGCACCGGAGATAAGAGCGGCTGTAAAAGTAAGGAGGATGGCTTTTTTCATTGAAGGGGGATCGACAAGGCCCGCTTGCGTGACGCGCAGAGTTCCTTTTCTCTTCTCCGTGTCAGCCCCTTTAAGAAAATCGAAAAGGTCGTTGGTGAAGTTGGTGCCGATCTGGATTAAAATGCCGGTAAGAAGGGTCATGAGAAAGATCCATCCATTAAAATAACCCTGGCTTAGGGCTAGACTCGCCCCGATGAGTGCGGGAGAGATCCCCGCAACTAGGGTCTGGGGTCGGGAAGCTAGAGTCCATACTTGTATTCGATTCATGAACTACCTCACGGTCTTTTAGGAAATGATGAGAAATCGGGGGCTCTTTTTTCTAGATAGGCTCGATGCCCCTCTTGAGCCTCTTCCGACATATAATAGAGTAGAGTCGCATTGCCAGCGAGCTCTTGGAGGCCCGCTTGTCCATCATAGCTGGCATTGAAAGCGGATTTAAGACAGCGCAGAGCGAGAGGGGAATGCTTGAGGATCTGCTCGCACCACTCAAGAGCTACCGCCTCCAAATCCTCATAGGGAACAACGCAGTTCACAAGGCCCATATCGAGGGCTTCTTGGGCTGTGTACTTGCGGCATAAAAACCAGATCTCCTTCGCTTTTTTTGGTCCCACGAGCGTTGCGAGGATGCTTGTCCCAAAGCCTCCATCAAAAGAGCCGACTCTAGGGCCCGTTTGCCCAAAGATCGCGTTATCCGCAGCGATGGTGAGATCGCAGACGACATGGA
>JAHFTN010000110.1 GCA_023269365.1 Chlamydiota bacterium
ATACGAGTAGAGTCGTCCCTGACGTCATCATAGTGCGGCTTAGCGTGACGTTGAGGGCGTGGTTGATGATTTCAGAAAAACTCGACTTGCGCATACTATGCACATCTTCTCGGATCCGATCAAAAATGATGATCGTGTCATTCAAAGAGTACCCCACAATTGTAAGAAGTGCTGCCACTGTATTGAGATCGATCTGCACGTTGACCCCAAGGGCATGCAAAATCGCTATCACCCCTACTGTGAATATGAGGTCGTGTGCAAGGCAGAGGGTGGCACTTACAGCATATTTAAATTCAAAACGAAGGGTAATGTACACTAGGATACATAGAAGAGCGATGAATAGACCTATGAATGCGTTGTTGCGCATCGTGTCGGACATCTGCCCACTGACCTCTGTCCAATTTTTGTCTAGCTCTCCCAAAGAGGAGGGGTTTAAAGAGAGTCCCGCTTCGTCAAGGGCTTGAACGACCCAGAGTATTTTAGGGTTGAGCTCATAGAGATAAGAGGGGTTTTTAACCTCATTTTCGACGGGGAGTCCAAAAAAAGGATGTCCAGGTTGTTGCAGACTATGACTTAAGAAAATCCGGATCGTATTAGAAGGGGTCAGCTCGCGAATCTGGAAATCTTGGGGCCCGGCTCCCTGTTTGATAAGGGCTGCTTCCACTTGGCTTCTATAATTCATTCCCTCATTAGCTTGTAACTCTACAGTGAGGGCATAGCCCCCTCTGAAATCCATACCAAGAAGTGTGGGACGCTCTTTAATAAGCATAAAGCTGCCTAATAAAATCACGATGGCAGAAAAGATCACCGTCTTTTTTGTGTGTTTGAGGAAGTTGTAGTTTTTGGTTTGAAACCAGTGGAGCATGTTCAAGCTTTTATGTTCCGGGTTTTGCACCCAGATCGTAAAGAAAAAGCGGGTCATAAACAGGGCGGTGAATAGGGAAGAGAGGATCCCGATGATAAGCATGATTGCAAGGGCTTTGATAGGACCCGAGTCAAAGTGAAAAAGGACAAGGGCGGCAACGATTGTGGTCACATTGGAATCTAAAATCGCAGAAAAAGCTTTCCGATATCCCGCATGAACAGCAGAGGCGATCCGCCCACTCTTTGCAAACTCCTCTCGAATCCTCTCAAAGACAAGGACGTTGGCATCGACTGCCATCGCGAGGGTTAAAATGATCCCAGCGATCCCAGCTAACGTCATCGTCGCTTGGAGATTTTGCAAAGTACCCCACATGAGAAGGAGGTTGAAAAGAACTGCGGCAGAAGCAATAACTCCGCTGAAGCGATAGTAGCCCACCATCACAGCGATCACGCATGTCAAAGAGAGGAGAGTGGCAATGATTCCATGGAGTCTTTCCTTAGTCCCCAGCTCAGGGCTGACATTTTTCTCAGACAAAATATGGGGAGTAAAGCTCAAAGACCCCGCTTTTAGGTCGGTCTCTAGTTGCGTGATTTCTCGTTGAGTGAAGCTGCCTGTAATCATGGCATTATCGCGCAGGGCTGAATCTAGAGTGGGAGAGCTAATGATCGAATCGTTGAGGACAACAGCCATCCTCCATCCTCTTCCATGAGAATAGGCTTCTAGAGGAGTCCCTGTGATTTTTTCTTTTGAAAAAACAGACGTCCATGCGAAAAAATCGTCGCGGGGAGTGACTCTTTGTCCTTGTTTATTTGTATAAGATCCCTGAACTCCGAAGGAGAGGTAGTTGCCTTTAGAGGGATCATAGGAAGCTTGCACATGTTCCAAATTGTGGCCTTCTAAAGCAAAGTTATGGAAGACAACCATAAGAGGATGGGTTTGTCCTTGCCAGTCGGTAAAGTCCTGGCCGCGCATGATGCGCAGAATGGAATAGGTCTCATTAAAGGCGCCACTAGCAAAATTTTCTTGGGGAAGAGAGAGTTTTAACCCTTGCCCATAGAGGATCCGTGCCGACTCGCTGCGTGGTTGAACAAATTCAGGGTCTAGTGCATCCCCATAGAGGTGTTTACAAGCGATGAGATTGACCTCTTCTACCTGTTTTCTTCCCGTCACAATCGCTTCATTCCACACCTCTTGCAAAAACTGATTCACATGGACAGCGAGCTGTGGGTTATTGGAGCCAAACTTTTCATTGACGATATGGAAATACATGGAAGAAGCTTTGACGAGCTCATTAGCAGAAAGGCCTTGTGATCCTGGAAAATCTAGCGTAATAAAGTTGCCTTCTTGGCGAATGCTCACTTCTGAAACACCCATTTTATTGACTCGGTTATATAACTCGTTGATCCCTTGATGCACATCGGATGCATTGGTCACAGTGCGATTGTTTGCATCTCTCAATTCGATCTGAACCGTTTTTCCCCCGGAAAGATCGAGCCCCCAATGCAAAATCTTACGATCATCTCCTCGGAAGTATTTTATGAGGCTTAAATGAAAATTGCTCCAAAGAACGCTCTCTGTTGGTTTGGGCACATCGTATTTAGAGACCCCGCGGATTCCCAATTTTGCCGCGTGGTAATCATCGCGCCATTTCAGCAGATCTTCATGGATATGGTTGTCAATTTTATTTTCCGTTAAGATTCTTTGCTCAAGATTTGTAAACTCTAGCAGAGCGTAGCGTTTGGTCCCATGGACAGAAAAATCTTCTCTAGAAGCTTTAAGCACCGTTTGGTAATAGTCTTCACATTCAAAAATGAAATCGTTGCTAAATTCAGGGCTTAAAGTGAGGCTATTGCCCGAGTAGCCTACAAAACCGCTCTTCTGAAGAAGATCCCTTAATCGGCCAAAATCTTGAGAGAACTGCTGAGAGAGCTCTGATTGCGGGTCAGTTTTAAGCCGGTTGATAAATTTATCCATCCCTTTGGCAATCACATAAATGGAATTCATGTGAAATCCTTGGGGAGGTGGAGTCTTGCTCAGAGCAGGAGCATAGAGCACAAGGCCAAATTGCTGTTCGGAAGTAGGGAGTTTGCGATAAGTCTCATAGTCATTCAGCGGGAAAGCCTCTGAAGTCAAATCGGGATGGCTAGGATTCCATGTTGTTTTAAGAGCTTCTTGGACTTGAGTGACTTGCGCTGCAGCAATGCTGCTTAGTCGCAGAGCTACGAAACTTTTGCTGTTATTAAGTGTATTTAAAGAGATCTCAAATTGATTTTGATAGGGAGAAATCGTTTCTCCTGCTTGGCGAGAGATCGAGGCGATCTCGTTATAGAGGAGTTGTTCCCCTTTCCCTTCAGAGGACTGTATCCGTTGAGCTACCACTTCTGGGTAGAGTTTCAAAAAGATTTTTTCATTATTCCAGTCGATGAGAAGAGTCTCAACAAATGGGTTATTCCCCTGCAAGGAGAACTTCTGCACAGTTTCAGAGAGCGTTTTTTGTAAAGAGGCATCTAAACTTGCAAATGTAAGAGGGGGATTTCCTGAAGAGAAAGCGCGGGCGTTGCGCTTGACGATGACTAAACTCGATTCTAGTGTTTTTTCACGAGCAGAAAAAAGTTCGATCTGTTGCTGTTTCATTCCCTCTAACACAGCACCTTGTGCTTTGAGCTGTTCAGACTCTTCTACAAGGGCATTTTTTTCTGAGTGGGCCTTATTCTTGGCAGTTTCCATGGCATGGATCAGTTGCGAAGAAGTGTTAGTTGCCGCATCCATTTGTGTAAACGTGGCGAAGTAGCGCTGTGTAACAGGAGAGGTCTCCCCGTAAGCTTTAACAAAGGAAAGGATGTTTTCCGCTAAAGAGAGCGCAATCGCGTCCGCTTGGGTCTCGTGGCGGCGATCTCCAAGGGCTTGCAACATGAGGGCATTTTCTGACACGCCACCAAGAGCTATCCCTACCTGTAAGGCGCGATCTTCGACAAGTCCCCTGTAAAGAGGGGTCGGGCGGTGGTTTTTGTCAAATTTTTCAGAAAATTGCGTGATTTGACTCAATTGCTTTTCTTCAAAGTGGACGGGGATCTTGCGCTGCACGATGACGGTTTTGCTGCTCGTGTCCTGCGGATCGTATATTGCGAGTTGCTCCGGGACGAAGGGGATCAGCGCTCCTGCTCGAGGAAGATAGGAGCGAAAGACTTGGGCATCGTCTAGCGTCTTAAAAGTCACGGAGATAAATTCAGGATGCTCCGGAGTGAAAAAAATAGTTGATGGCTTGAGTTTTAACAAATCGCAAAAGGAGGCTAGCCACTCTTGAGAACGAGATTCTAGAGAGTGAATCCTCTCGATAAAATTCTCCGTAATAACAGCGGATCGTTGCGCATTAATGGGGGATTTTAAAGGCTTGGAATAAAAGAAAACCGTGGGAAGAATGTTATAAACTGTAAGTAAAACGACTGCGATAATGAGGAAGAGTTGCCATTTTTTTTGTTTTTCCATGTACATAAACCAGGGTAATAAAGGGACCCAGCATACGCATGAAAAACGATTCTGTCCACTTAAATTCTAGCGAGCCAGGAGGCTTTAGACGCGAACTTGCCGTCCCCCAGTAGCTAAAGTCCAGCCAGAACAAAAAAATACCTCTTCAATTCGGGATTAGTATAAGATTGGGCAGAAAAAATTCTGAAAAATTACAGGAGTCTATGCCGAGTGTGATTGTCGTGGGAGGGCAGTGGGGTGATGAAGGGAAAGGCAAGATTGTGGACCTGCTTGCAGAGAAAGCTGACTACATCGTGCGCTCTCAAGG
>JAHFTN010000016.1 GCA_023269365.1 Chlamydiota bacterium
TTATTTATATAAAATTACAAAGCTGATGCAGAAAATGTGATTTTTCGGGAATGAAATAGAGTTCAGCAGACTAACCCCCGAAAAATTACGTTTTCTGCGTTAGTTTTGCAATTCCCTCTAATATCTTGTTATTTTTTCTTTTATACATAAACAACCTCAAAAGTTGAGTTTCCTCGGCGCAAGGTCAGCCGTTTAAAAACTGGACTAGTCAGCTGCGCCAAGTATATATACCCAAAAACCCTTCCTTTGAGAATCATTTTTCTTGTCTATGAAGTCATCTGTGTGAAAAGATGAGGTCTATGATTCATACGGGAAATTCGATGACAAAACGCCTTGTCTTTTGCCTTGTTGTCTTTCTTTTTCTTCTCTTTGTCTTCTTGTTAAGCTTGCCGATGGTTCTCTCTACGACGACGGGGACTGCGTGGCTAAGTAAGAAGGTAGGGGCGCAATTCGGAGCAGAGTTGCAGATTAAACAAGTCGAGCTGGGGTGGTTTGGGCCGCAGCAACTCCAGGGAATCGAGCTGAAAAAGCCTCAAGAGAACCTCGACTTTTCTTGCCAAGAGGTGCATACCGAAGTTTCATTATGGAGCCTGATTTTTAGACGCGATGTAGGGCGGCTTACGCTTAAAAACCCTCACTTGCGCCTGTCTAAGGCTTTTAGGCCTGCGGCCCTCAAGAAAGTCCCTTCGCTGCGGGCGGCGGGCTTGGTTCCTCAGCTTGAGATGACCCTCTCTCAGCTCGACACCTCATTTAAGGGACTGATGTTGGTGCAAGAGGGGCTCATCACCTTCGATGCTCCCGATCTCGATCCCCTCTATTTTGAACAGATCTCCCTTGCCTTAGATCTTACGAAAAAAGGAGAAGCAAAGGTTGATTTACGCTGTGTGACCTCTCAAAAGGGGCAGCAAGGCACCATCGCCTTGCAGGGGTCGGTGGGTAGCCTCTCCTCTGCTTTCCCTTCTTTTTCTCTAGATGCAACCCTTTCTGCTCTGCCAACAAGAGGGTTGGATCAACTCCTTTCCTTAGCGGAACCAGCTTGCAGTGGACTTGTCTATAACTTGCTAGGTCCCACAGCAGATATCCAGTGCCATTTCGGCATGCAACAAGATCTTCTCGATCTCGACTGCAAGCTAAGCTCTCCTCAATGCACAGCGCTCATCTCCACAACTTCAGCGGACGGAAAATTGTCGTTAAGAGAGCCCCTCACCGTACACTGCGAGCTGACCCCTTCTCTCATGAATACGCTAGCCCGCTTTCAGCCCGCTCTCAAGGTCCTTAAACTACAGGCCCCCACTTTTGTGGATCTTCATATCACAACCCTTTCTTCTGCTTTCCCCTTAAGTAAAGTGCACCTTGCTGATAGCGCCGTAGTGGGAACGTTGCAACTCTCTCCCCAGACGACTGCTCTCTTAAATGAAAAGCTCCTTGTTATTAACTATTTGACTGTAGAGATCGAGTCTACTTCTCTACAGACACAGCTCAATGTAAAGGGAAATTCCGATCTGACATTTCAAGGACAAAAAGGAGCTGTGAGCTTGGAAGGAAATCTAAGTTCCTGCTTTTCTGAGAAACGAGAAGGGGATATGACTTTAAATGTGAGTCAATTTCCTCTAGAAATTTTCGACGCGCTAGGGCTTTCTTTAGTCGATGTGTTAGGCGCTAGCGTCAATCTCACCGCCTCCATCCATCTGGGCGCTCAGGGGAATGTGCATTTCGCCTGGAGCTCGCCTCAGCTTAATATCCCCTCTATCGACCTCTCTTTAAACCCCTTTGTCACTTTAAGCGCTCCTGTGAATTTTTCCTATACTCTCTCTCCAGCTCTAAAAGAGATCAGTAAATCCCTCTGTTCCGAGATAGGACCTCTCCAAGGGAGCATTCAGAGTTTTTCTCTTCCTAATCGTGAGGTGAATTTAGAGATGCAGGCCCAGCTTTCTGATCTCGTATTAGAAGAGCCCTTCCAAGAGAAGATCCCCTTTTTGCATGTGAGTCTTTCTATAAAGAGCTTAAATGCGATCTCTCTACAGCTGCAAAGCAATACTCTTTCCGCTAAGGCACAGGGCTCTTTTGATCTTTCTAAGGCGGAATTTTCCTTGCTCAGCCCCCTAGAAGTGCATTATTCTCTAACTCCTGCTTCATTTCCCACCCTTGCAGCCCCGACAGCGTTACAATTGCAAGTCGAGCCGTTTCTCTTTTCTTTTGACCGCTCAACACAACACCCCGTGCAGGGAAAACTATTTTGTGATCAGACTTTTTTAAAAGCAAACAATGCAAAAATCCAATTAGACAATGCGATCCTTCCCTTCGAATGGAATCCTAAGACCCAAATTTTAAAGGTGGAAGTGGGCGCACAGACGCAACAGGAAAATGCGTCTACCGGCTCCCTCTTCGGACAGCTCTCGTTTAAACCTGCCCCGAAAGAAAAGACACTTAACTTAAGCACCCTCACAGCACAAGGACAGCTTACCGCGCAAAACCTCTCCTCATCACTTTTGGATCTCGTCTTCGACAAGCCTTATTTAAGTGTGTTTGTTGGGCCTATTTTTAATGCAAATCTCAAACTGAAGAGTACCCTTGCAGAACAAGAGATCGCTTGCCTATGGACAAGTGCTAATCTCAACGTAAACGCCTCATTTCTCTGCACAAAAAACGCGCTAACCCTTCAAGGTAATACTAATCAAATCGTGTGGACGATGACTCCCGAGGCGTTTTCCCAACTAGACAAGCTCATTACAGGGTCCAAAGAGCTCCCTTTCAGCCTCAAAGACGCTGCGAGCTTTACCCTTTCTCTTTCTAAATTCACTTTGCCCATGACCTCCATAGAAGAGAGGCTCCTCATCACCGATAGGATCCCCTCTTTTATCAATGACCTAAGCAAGCTAGAGCTTATCGCGACAGGAAGTGTTCCCTCTTTACATTGCATAGAAAACCTCTCCAAAGAAGCAATCCAACTCTCCTCCTTTACATTCTCTATAGAAAAGGGACTCTCTCAAACTCCTTTGCAGCTAGCGCTCAGCTGCAACGTCATGACACAGCAAGGCACTACGAGTAAATCAGGTTCCCTCTCCATACAAAGCTCTCTCGATCCTCAAGGCAATAAGGAGATGGCGGCGTTAAGTGGAAAACTCTCCGTGAAAGCAGAACAGTTCCCCTCACGCGCACTCGATCTCTTTGCGAGGACCTCTGGCCGCACAGACTTTCCCTTTACGACTCTTTTGGGCAATACCTTTAAACTCTCTTTAGACACAGAGCTGAGCAGTTTTACAGGCCCCCTCTCTTGCCACCTTAGCTCTCCTGTGACACAGATGGAACTCGATGGGCATTTTATCAATGGAGCTCTTTTGTTAAAAACCCCTTTCTATGCACAAACTCAGCTGAGTAAAGAGACGAGTCGTCTGTTCCTAAAAGAGATCAACCCGTTAGGCCTTTCCTATTTCTACTCCGCAGCTCCCATCACCATGCGAATCCCCGATACGGGCTTTTACCTACCCATCGCCCCCTATACAGCGGAGAAGATAGCTATCCCCGATGCCACCATTGAGCTCGGGAAGATCTCTTGTCGCAACGAAGGGAATGTCAACATCGCCTTGGGTCTTCTGAAAAGCCGTCAATTTGATAAAAATGGGGAGCTCTCCCTCTGGTTTGCCCCCATCGATTTTTCCATTAAACAGGGACTTGTCAACGTGGAGAGAACAGAGATCCTCATCGCCGACACTTTTGACATCTGCATCTGGGGCACAGTAGACCTCCCTAAAGACTATGTGAACATGACACTTGGCCTCACAGCTCCTACCTTAGATAAAGCTTTTGGGATTAAAAAACTTCCAGACAACTACCTCCTCACTATTCCCATGAAGGGCCCTGCAGATGATGTCAAAATCAATACGAGTAAAGCGACAGCAAAAGTAGCGCTCCTTCTCGCCTGGCAAAATAAAGCCCTCTCCGGCGCGTTTGGAGGAGGCCCTGCAGGGGCCATTGCGGGAGAACTTTTGGGAGCGATTGCCACCCTTCCCGATGGCAACGCCAAAAACCCTCCCCCTAAACACCCGTTCCCTTGGGAGATAGGACAGGAGAAGAAGCCCTCTGCTCCCAAAAAAAAAGCATTTAAAACAAGCGATAAGCCCTTAAAACAGCTCTTTAAGGTGATCCGTTAGGAATTTTTCTCATGGAAACTCAATCAAAGCGGGTGCTCAGCGTTTTTGTCTTGGCGATGTTAAATGTGTCGATCATGGCGAGCTTGCGCAACTTACCCTTGATCGCTGAATTTGGCTTAAGTGCCCTTGTTTTTTTCTTCCTCGTCGCCCTCTTCTTTCTTGTCCCCTGCGCGCTGACCTCTGCAGAACTTGCGACGGGCTGGCCCAAAGCCGGTGGCGTCTATGCCTGGGTGAGGGAAGCTTTAGGAGATCGCTGGGGATTCATGGCGATTTGGATGCAGTGGATCCACAACGTCGCTTGGTACCCCGTCATTATGTCATTTATCGCGGTGACCTCTGCCTATTTACTCTCCACTGAGCTTGCCTCTAATAGAGGATTTGTGATTTCTGTGATCTTGGTGGGCTTTTGGGGAATGACCCTTTTCAATTACTTGGGAATTAAAATCTCGAGCTGGTTTAGCACCATTGGAGTGATCGTAGGGACACTTCTTCCCGGCGCCTTCATCATCTCTTTGGGGTTGACCTGGATCTCTACAGGAAGGCCGATTCAAACAGAGATCAGTCTCGATGCCCTCATCCCCTCTTTCCAAAGTATAGGTAACCTTGTTTTTTTGGCGGGCCTATTTCTCGCTTTCTCAGGACTTGAGGTCACGGCCACCTACGCAAAAAATGTGCAACACCCACAAAAGAACTTCCCCAAAGCGATTACTTTAAGTGCCGTGATCACCCTCGCCCTCTTTATGCTCGGCTCTTTAGCCATTGCCTTTGTGATTCCCAAAGCGGAGATCAACATCGTCGAAGGGGTCATGGCCGCATTCAAAACATTCCTAAACCATTACCATCTGCTTTGGGCGCTGCCTGTCGTCGCTTTTTTAATGATTGTGGGAGCAATTGCAGAGGTTAATTCATGGATCATTGGGCCTGTACGAGGACTTCATGCCACTTCTGCCCATGGCAACCTCCCCCCTTTCTTCCAAAAGACAAATCGGCGCAATGTCCCCACGCGCCTTCTACTCTTTCAAGCGCTCCTCGTCTCTTGTACAGCCTTTATTTTTCTTTATATGCCGCGCGTTAGCAGCGGCTTTTGGATACTTACAGCGATGAGCGCACAGAGCTACCTCGTCATGTACATCCTCATGTTCATCGCTGCCATTAAGCTGCGCTATTCCAAGCCCCACATCGAACGTCCCTACCGGGTTCCTTTTAAAAAATGTGGCATCTGGCTCTTTGGCTGCATGGGGATCGCCTCCTCTCTTTTTGCCATTGCGCTCTGCTTTGTCCCTCCGGAAAGTTTGAGAGTGGGAAATGTGTTTACCTATGCCCTGCTGCTTGCAGGCGGCCTCTTTGTCATGTGCGCAATCCCTCTGTGTTTCCATGCCTTCAGGAAAAACCACTGGATCAACAAACATCTAGAGTGAATTTAAGACTGGACTTTGGCTACGAAGCGGAGCAGTTGTCCCCAGGCCTTCCACTGCATCTTCAATGCGCGTTTCGATACCTTAATTTCCCCTACAAGAGCTCGCGCCTCTTGTCTTGGCATGGCGCGATAGGTTTCTAACAGCTTTTGCAGGTTCACTAGTTGAGAAGAAAGGGATTCTGAGGCGTCGGAAACCAACCCTCTCAAATTCTCTTTTTGCGCAATAAAAGAATTGTTCAATTGCGTCATCAGCCGATCTTTATGCTCTTGGACCAACTCTCGAGCAATCCTATAATTATTTACTGTCTTGAGATCGTGTGCAAGGCCACACTTATGCAAAAGCCAGATGATCCACTTGGAAGGGTCAAAGTGGTACCAGCGGATCCCATTGCGGTAGTCTTGGGAGAAGGTGTGGTGGTAATTATGGTACCCCTCCCCATAGGTGACAAGAGAAATTAAATAATTATCTACTGCTGAGTGCTCCTGGCTATAAGACTGCGATCCCCAGTAATGAGCCAAAGAATTAATTGACCAGGTCGTATGGTGAAGTAAAAAAAGGCGCACCCACCAGGCAAAGAGGAATGCCCCCCAATAATCGTTCAATACCCACCCCACCACGAGAAAGACGATGAGGTTAGCTGCCAACATACAATACGGGTAGTAATCGTGCTGAAAGCGGAGGAGTTTTTTACGCCATAGATCGGCTATAACTTTGGGATCGATCGTCTCTGTCTTAAAAAACATCCAAAAGATGTGAGCGTGCCAAAACCCTTTATTTACAGAATAGGGGTCCCTCTCTTTGTCTACAAACGCGTGGTGCAGCCGATGGTCAAAACACCAACGCAGCGCACTCCCCTGCGTCGCAAGACTCGCAAAAAAGAGTAAAATAACTTCAATGACAGGGTGAACTTTATAGGTCGTGTGGGAATAGAGGCGGTGGTAGCCAGCTGTAATCGAAAGCCCCGCAACAAAGACCAACCCCAGAGTAATCCACAAAAGGGGCATGGACAGAGAGTGGGAAAGAAAGTAAAGGGGCAGCGCTACCAAAAGAAAAAGGTGATAGCCAGCGATATAGAGAAAAACGACCCATGAAATTTTTTTTTGCATGTCCGCAGTCTAACAACGCCCAAGATTTAAGGCAATTTTTCAATTTCTTGAGGAGGCGAGAACCCATTCAAAATAGGTGACATTTCCCCCTTCAAAGCTTATATAGGAAATTTCCGGCACCTCATAGGAACATTTTTCTTTAATAAAGGCCTCGACCTGAGAAAAAAGTCTTTTAGGTGTTTTAAAAAACACTTTTACCTCCCGAGTTGTCTCCAAGGACCCTTTCCATAGGTAGATCGACTTGATAGAAGGGACCAAATTCGCGCAAGCGACAAGCCTTAAAGAAACCAGCTCAGTTGCAATCGCGCGCGCTTCCTCCATGGAGGGTGCTGTCCACTGAATTTGCACGATGTTATTCATGGAGACTCTCTCTGTTTTTATCTCGACTTTGTACATTTTCGGCCTGAAGGCCGACGTCTATACACAAACAACCTCAAAAGTTGGGTTTCCTCAAGGGGTCGTCCTGAATTTGAGTCAGGCGCAGCCGGTCCCGAAGCAGCTCAACTTGGAATGTGTTGGGCGATGCAGGGGGACTCAAATTCAGCGGCTGACCTTGCGCCGAGGAAACCCAACTTTTGAGGTTGTTTGCGTCTAATTCCGACTTGAACCCTTTTGCCGGCGCCGGTAAAAGGGTTTACAGGTTGAGGAAAAAATGCTCGAGGACGGCTTTTAGCCGCACATTGCGCTGCAGAGCGAGGCGCGCTGTGGCTACTTGCTCGAGGAGGCGTTCGAGGGGGGGTAGTGGAACGCTTACGGCTTTTAACTTCTCGAGGCTGTCGAGGTGGTAGAGGTATTCTGTTGCAACGCCCTCTTTGAGGAGGTGGCGATCGCGGTACCAGAAGAGGATTTCTTCGAGTAGCAGGTCGGCCTGGGCAAGGGAGCTCCCCTCTTCTTCATCGGGGGTGAGTTGGGTTTCGAGCTCGGAAAAGATTTTGAGGGCAAGCGGGTAGTCCCTTTGAATATGGAGAGAAAGAAGGTCTAACAACGGCTCTTTCCACGGGACTTGGTGTGCGCTCAAGAGCTGTTTTGCCTTTGCGAGCGAGCCATGGGAGAGGAAAGCTATGCGCCTTGCCTCCTGCGGGGATTTGTTCCAGGTGTCTTTGATGAATGTTTCGATCTGCTGCTGGGGAATAAGGAAAAAAGGGAGCTTGCGACAGCGAGAAGCGATGGTGGGGAGGAGGGAGTCTAGAGTGGGAGTGATCAGAATGAAATGGGTATGAGCAAACGGCTCTTCTAAGATTTTAAGGAGAGCGTTGCTGCTGTAGGGGAGCATCTGGTGGGCAGATTCGATGATAAAGACTTTCACGGGGGCTTCGTAGGGAGGAAGGGCCGCCTCGTCGAGGAGTTTGCGAATATTTTCAATAGGGTGGGTCGCGCTTTTACCAGCAGGGCGAAGAAAGTGGAGGTCGGGATGGGCATGGGCAGCAATCTTTGTATGGCTCTTAGGGCCCATGAGCATCTCTGCCAGAGCGAGCGCAAAAAGCCCTTTTCCCACCCCTTCTGGGCCGTGGAAGAGCAGAGTGCTAGGCACGGTATGGGTGTCGACCATGCGCGTTAAGGCACTTTTGATCAGCTCATTTCCGATAAGGCGAGATAAGGGCATCGAGTTTCTCTTTAGCTGCAAGGTAGACCTCTTCTTGAGATTTTGAGGCGTCTAACACGTGGCAGCGTTGGGGATTTTTCTTAGCAATCTTTCTAAAAAATCTACGGATTTTCTGATGAAATTTCAAGTCTTCCGATTCGATGCGGTCGAGTAAACGGGCTTTTTTGGCTCGCCCAAAGCCTATTTTTGGGTTGAGGTCGAGGTAAAAGGTGAGGTCGGGCTCGAGCTGTTGGCACGCGAAGCGACATAGGTCGCTCACGAGTTTTTCTTGAAAGCCCCTCGCTCCCGCTTGGTAGGCCAGCGTCGAATCATTAAACCGATCACAGAGGACAATCGCTCCCTTTTTTAAGGCAGGAATAATGAGCTCTTCTACGTGCTGGGCTCGATCTGCTAAAAACAAAAACAACTCAGAGCGCTTATCCAACCTGCTTTTCGTGTGGTGCAGGAGCAAAGAGCGGATCTGTTCACCGACTTCCGTGCCCCCAGGAGCCCGTGTCTCTACCGCGGGGAGTCGCTGCTTTTCTAAGTAGCGATGGAGCTTTTTCATCAGAGTCGTCTTCCCCGCTCCTTCTCCCCCTTCAAATGTGATGAAAAGCCCTATTTTCATGTGGGAGTTTCTGGCACTGTGGGTACCGCCGCTTGATCTAGATGTTCAATCTTCTGCATCCCGACGAGGTAATCCCCTGCGTGGAGCATCACGAGGCGCACCCCTTGGGTCGATCTGCCCATGACGCGCACATTGCTCATATTGATCCGCAAGGTTTGTCCCGCATTCGACATCATGACAACCCCATCTTTATCTGTCATCGAAAGGGCTCCTACGACAAGGCCGTTGCGATCACTTGTGATGATCGAGCGCACGCCGACGCCACCGCGGTTTGTTTTGCGGAACTCCTCTACGAAAGAGCGTTTCCCGTATCCTTTTTCACAGACGATGAGCAGGCTCTCTGTCCCGTTGACAACTTCACAAGAGACAACTGCATCTTTTTCGTTGCGCAGCGTTGCCCCCTTTACCCCTCGAGCGACCCGCCCTACAGAGCGAACCTGTTCCTGATCAAAACGCACTGCCATCCCGTTTCTCGTAAAGAGCATGATCTCTTGCCCTTCTTTTGTCAAACGCGCAGAGATCACCTCATCCCCTTCATCAATATTAATCGCGTACACCCCCTTCTTGCGAGGGGAACTGAAGGCAGAAAGCTCCGTCTTCTTGACAACCCCTTGGCGTGTGGCAAGGAGGATGTAAGATTGATCTTCAAAACTCTTCACGCAAAGCACCGCTGCGATCTTCTCTGTGGGAGAGATGTCTTCTAGAAGGTTGATAAGGGCTTTTCCCTTCGACCGCCTGCCCGCCTCCGGGATCTCCCACGCTTTAAGCCAGTAGCATCTGCCAAATGTGGTGAAGATGAGGAGGTAATCGTGCGTAGAGCAGACATAAATGTCTTTCAAGACATCGCTCTCTTTTTTCGTCTCAAGGCCAATCACTCCTTGACCCCCTCTCCTCTGCTCGCGAAAGGTATCGATCGGCATCCTCTTGATGTAATCATCTTCTGAGATGGTGATCAGCACGGGAAGATCAGGGATCAGATCTTCGATGTTAAACTCCCCTTCTGCTGCAATGATTTTTGTCCTGCGATCTGACGCATGGTGTTTTTTGAGCTCATGTAACTCATCTTTAATGATGCCGCGCACCAAGAGGTCGGACGCTAAGACGGAGAGGAGGTGGGCGATCTTTGCGACAAGCTCGTTGTACTCATTCTCAATTTTTTCCCTCTCGAGACCCGTCAATTGGTAGAGGCGAAGCTCCAAGACGGCAGTCGCTTGCCGCTCTGTCATCTCGTAGGTCGCCATCAGCTCTGCTTTAGCCGCATCGCGCGTTAGGGAGGCGCAGATGAGTTTTACGACGGCATCTAGATGATCTAACGCCTTCAAATAACCTTCTAAGAGGTGGGCCCTTGCTTCTGCTTTAGCAAGCTCAAACCGAGTTCTTCGACGGACCACATCGATCCGGTGCTCTACCCATGCAGAGATCATCTGTTTGATGTTCATCGTGCGAGGAAGCCCCTTGTCAAGGGCCAGCATGTTGCATCCAAACGTCACTTGGAGGTCTGTATACCTGAAGAGCTGGTTGATCGTCACATCGGGAATCTCTCCCCGCTTGAGCTCGATAACCATCCTCATTCCGTCTTTATCAGACTCGTCTCGAATGTCGGAGATGCCGGGGATCGTTTTCTCATTGACAAGGTCTGCAATCCTCTTGACAAGCTCCCCTTTGCTAACATTGTAGGGGATCTCATCCACCACCAAACGCTGCTTATCGCCATTCTCTTGATCTTCGACGCGGATCACAGCGCGCACGATGAGTTTCCCTCTGCCGGTATGGTAAGCTTCTTTGATCCCGCGGTAGCCACAAATCACTCCCCCTGTGGGGAAGTCGGGAGCGGGCATTACTTCCATGATCTCTTCAATCGTCGTAGAGGGGTTGTCGATGACAAGGAGCGTTGCCAAAATCAATTCTCCCAAATTATGGGGAGGGATGTTTGTCGCCATCCCGACAGCAATCCCCGAAGAGCCGTTAGCGAGGAGGTTGGGAAATTTTGCAGGAAATACCGTAGGCTCTGTCTTCGTCTCGTCGTAGTTGGGAATGAGATCCACCGTCTCTTTTTCCAAATCTTCCATGAGTGCCATCGAAGAGTGGGTCAGACGCGCTTCTGTGTAACGCATCGCAGCAGGGGGATCTCCGTCCACCGATCCAAAATTTCCCTGTCCATCGACAAGGCGGTAGCGCATCGCCCAGTGTTGTGCCATACGCACTAAGGTGGGGTAGATCACCGACTCGCCGTGAGGATGGTAATCTCCAGAGGTGTCCCCTGAAATCTTGGCGCACTTCCTATGCTTGCCTCCCGGACTTAAATTCAACTGACGCATCGCATACAAGATCCGGCGTTGAGACGGTTTTAACCCATCGCGCACATCGGGAAGCGCGCGCGAGATGATCACCGACATCGAATAGCGCAGATAACTCTCTTTCACCTCTTCTTCCACGTTGCGAGGAAGAATAATTTCACCTTTAGTATAGGACATAGCTTCTCTTTTAGATGTCTAAGTTTTTAACAGATAGGGCATATTTTTCAATAAACGCGCGGCGAGGCGGCACCTCTTCTCCCATCAACATGGTAAACATATGATCCGCAGCGATCGCGTCGGGCAGCGTCACATGCAGCAGGGTGCGTTTTGCCGGATCCATCGTCGTCTCCCATAGCTGGTCGGCATTCATCTCTCCAAGCCCCTTGTATCTCTGGATCTCAATCCCTTTGCGCCCATTAGCACGCAAGTGTTCAATCCCCTCTTTCAGGGTATAGATAGAGATCTCATTCCCCGCCTCATCGACGATATCAAACAATTTGCCATTGGCCACCACATACTGATCAAAGGCGCAGTTGTATTGACCCAACCGATTTTTCAAATCCTCTAAGAGAAGCTCCTCATAGAGTTCCATGAAGGGAAGCCCCTTTACCCTGAAGACTTTCATCTCTTCTGTCTGTTCTGCCTCGGGGATAGAAAGAAGAGTTGTTTCGTGTTGCTTCCTTTGGATCTCTTCATTCTCCCGCTTGATCTCTACAAACTCTTCCTCTGAATAGACAAGGCGCGACTCATCTCCCAATTTCACTTGGAAACGGGGCAGATGCCCCTCTTCATTTTTGGCACTTAAAAACTCGCGAAATGGCAACCCTTTGCGCTCAATAGAGCCAATCATGTACTCAACCTCACGGATACTCTTGACTAACTCCTCGACTTGCTCTGCATTCAGGGTCTCTGTGTGTCCCGTCAGCTTGATGCGCACATCGCTTAAGCCCAAACTGAGCAGGTACTCGTCCATCTCTTTTTCGCTGTGGATATAACGACTTGTCTTCTTGCGGCTCACCCGATAGAGAGGCGGCCTTGCAATATAGATAAAATTATTTTCAATCAAAGCCGGCATGTGGCGGTAGAAGAAGGTAAGCAGCAATGTCCTAATGTGAGAGCCGTCCACGTCAGCATCCGTCATAATAATGATCTTATGGTAGCGCAACTTCTCTAGATTAAAATTGTCCTGACCGATCCCGCAACCAAAGGCGGCGATCATCGAGCACACCTCTGTATTTTGCAAAATCTTCTCGAGACGCGCCTTTTCCACATTCAAAATCTTACCGCGAATCGGCAAAATCGCCTGGAATCGACGATCCCGCCCCGTCTTTGCCGAGCCTCCCGCAGAGTCTCCCTCAACAATATAAATCTCACAGAGCGCAGGATCTTTCTCCTGGCAGTCGGTCAATTTCCCTGGCAAGCGCGCACTATCGAGCGCCGTCTTTCTTAGAGTAAACTCCCGCGCTTTTCTCGCCGCTTCTCTCGCTTGCGCCGCTAAAATCGCCTTTTCCACAATCATCCGGGAGATAGCAGGATTTTCCTCTAGGAATGTGGTGAGTTCTTCTCCTACGATCTGCTGCACAATCGAGGTGACCTCGCTATTTCCCAGCCGCTGCTTTGTCTGCCCTTCAAATTGGGGATTGGGCACTTTTGCTGAGATGACAGCTGTAAGGCCTTCGCGCATATCATCGCCCGCAACACTTACCTTATCGCTCTTGATCAAGTTATGGCTCTTGATATATTGATTCAGTACGCGTGTAAGCGCCGTGCTAAATCCCGTCACATGGGTTCCCCCTTGACGCGTCGTGATGTTATTTACAAAGGAATGGAGATTTTCCGTATAGGTATCATTCCACTGCATCGCCACTTCAAATTCAAGTCTTCCATCCGACATCTCTTTTGAGCCGTGAATGTAAATGGGCTTGGGGAACATCGGCGTCTTGTTCTCATTCAAATATTCGACAAAAGAGCGCACTCCCCCTTCATAACAAAACGTCACCTCTGTCGCGGCGACATCTCTCTCATCTCTAAATGTGATTTTTAAATTCTTATTTAAGAAAGCAAGCTCTCTAAACCGCTTTAGCAAGACGTCGTAATCATACGTCGTCACAGTGAAAATAGAATCATCGGCTAAAAATGTGACCTTCGTCCCATGGCGCTGCGTCTCTCCCACTACCTTTAGAAGGTGGGTCGGTTTTCCTTTGGAAAACTCCATCTCATAGATTTTACCCCCCTGAGAAACTTGCACATGCAGCTTCTTAGAGAGGGCGTTGACACAAGAGACCCCGACCCCATGCAGTCCGCCCGATACTTTATAGGTGTCCTTGTCGAATTTGCCACCCGCATGCAAAATCGTCATGACGACTTCCACTGCAGAGACATCTCTTCCTTGTTTTTGCGATTCTTTATCGTGTCGCCCTACAGGAATCCCCCTGCCATCATCTTCAACGGAAACAGAATGATCGCTGTGCAGCACGATCGTAATCTCTTTGCAATGTCCCGCAAGCGCCTCATCGACACTGTTATCTACCACTTCATATACAAGCTGATGCAATCCATTGACCTGCGTGTCCCCAATGTACATCGACGGGCGTTCCCGCACCGCCTGCAATCCCTCAAGAACCGTAATGGAACTCGCATTGTATTCTTTCTCTTTTGTCATCGTCGTCATACCTTTTATCCCATCCTGAAATGGATCGTCTTAATTTCAACTGAAGGAAACCGCTCTCTCAAACCCTTCACGAGGCGTAATTTTTCATGTTGCGCCAGAACACTATATAGCGTTGAATTGCTTACTTTGACAAGCAAAATCCCTTTTTCAAAACTCACAGCCCGCGTCATCGCCGCCAGCTTCTCCCCAATCACATCGGGCCATGCTGCGACAACGAGATCTGGCCGATCCCGATGCAGCGCTCCGATGCCGCCAAGCAGCTTGGGCAGTAGCGTTTTTAAGTGTTTATTTGTCAAAGAAGAAGCGTCCCGCTCGACCATATTTCCAGTCCCTTAACTGCCCCCAACTATACAAGCTCCTCGCGCAAAATAGCAATCCCAAAAACGAGGGGATTTTATGACTAACTCCTCCGTACAGGACAAAACTTTTTATTTAAGAAAATTCAGGAAGAAAATAACAAGACATTTAGGATGGACAGAAGGGGAAATTTAGTTTTTCGCGCTTTCATCCTGACTGGACTTGCATTTCTTGCATCTATTGGGAGGCAAGTTCAGTTATATCCGCAATTATGCGATTGAATCGCAATATTGTCAAACTGTCCCCTAAATATATAACAATTAATTTGTTGTACACCCAAACCAGGATGCCTGCAAAGTCCTTCTGACTTACTCTTTAAAACAGGAAAAAAATAACAAGATATTAGGATGGACAGGATGGAAAAAGGGCAAAAAATTTCCCGATTTTCTCATCCTGTCCATCCTAATATCTTGTTATTTTTCTTAAATTTGTAAGGTTAATCTTGAAAGACTTTGCAGGTATCCTGACACCCAAACAACTTCAAACGTGGGTTTTCCTCAAGGAGTTGCCCTGAATTTGGCCCAAGCGAAGCTGACATCGAAGCAGCTCAACTCGAATGAGTTGGACGATGCAGATGGGGCCAAATTCAGTGGCCGACCTTGCGCCGAGGAAAACCCACGTTTGAAGTTGTTTGGGTATAATGTGGAAGATGCGGAAAATAGGGCTTTTGCAACACCCCTATTTTAATGGTGGCTCTGGAGTGGGTTGCCCCCTTTTGCATACACCTGCTCAATCATGCAAACAGCTCTGCTATTTGTGTCAAAATTCCTTTCATAGATCGCCTTATTGCAAGAGAGGAAATCCTCAATTGTCCTTTGTTGCAGAAAATTGCCTAAATCTCTCGCCTCTTCCTCCGAAAGAGCAAATCGATCGATCACCTGCTCCTTTGTATTTTTAATCGTATAGCCCGTTTTAGTCATCTCCATCAAACCCTCGGTTCCTCGAATGAGATACCCCTCGTATTTAAGACCGTTCGGATAGCGGGCCTTGCCATAGTGTTCAGAATGGCGATCCACGACCACCGTCCCTTCAAAACCCGGGTAATGAAGGGTTGTTTTTACCCGATCGTCTAACTGCTTCCCTCTTAAAACTTCATGGTCGTATTCGAACTGGGCTTCGATAACCTCTGGCACCCCCTCAAAGAGCATGGCCACGACTTGGAACAGGTGGGAGCCCATGTCTAAAGTCGCTCCTCCTACAGTCTGCTCCCGATCTGCGCGCCACCCAGAAGGGGGCCCGAAAGAAGCGAGATATTGAAAGTCAAACTGTTGAATCTGCCCAATTTTATGTAGATTTGCTTTGGCATTGAGAAATACAGGAGAAGATCCCCGCTGTGTCAGAGTAAAAATCTTTGTATTTGGATACTGCGCATACAAGTTCAACTCGGCAAGGGTAAGGGCAAGGGGTTTTTCCTTGAGGATGCAAGGCATCCCCGCTCTTAGAGCGATTAGCGTTGCTTTTGTGAGCAGGTTATGTGGCAATGAAATCAGTGTCGTCTGAGCCTCTGTCTTTTCGAGAAGCCCTGACAACTCCTCCATCAGATTGCGCGGATGGATAATCGCTGCTCCCCTTATCTCGAGGTCTGGCTTTTTGCTATTAAATACCTGGCCGACCACCGTTACATTTTCTGCTTTCTGTAGCTTTGAGGCGTATTCCGCAGCCTGCTTTGAGCCTGCTCCCACCATGAAAATTCGTGCGGCCGCCGGTAGAGAAACCTGTACAATTGAACTCATAAATCCTCACTTTTATTGTTAATAATTTCTTTGCGTTTTCTAGTCTTTTTCCACCCATTTAGTGTAATTACTACACTTTATACCATTTTTCCCTATTTCCAGGAAAGGGAATTTAGTGTAAAATAAACACTAATAAGGAAAATCGAGTAAAAATGGACTTATTGAAGGGAAGAGATCGGTATCCGATCTCCGTAGACAGCGCCGTTTTTGGCTATACAGAAGGGGAGTTAAAAATTGCCTTGATAAAGAGGAAAACTCCCCCTTTTTTGGGGATGTGGGCGGTTCCCGGTGGGTTTATGGAAGGGGATGAAACGGTCGAGGAGACGGCCCTTCGCGAGCTCGAAGAAGAGACAGGGATCAAAAAGGTCTATCTCGAGCAGTTCCACGTCTTTAGCAAGCGAGGAAGGGACCCACGAGGGCCAACCCTAACCATTGCCCTTTTTGCTCTAATCCGCTCCGATCAGTGCTCACTTTTCGCCTCGGGAGATGCAAGCCTTGCCAAATGGTGGCCCGTCCATGCCCTTCCTCCCCTCGCCTTCGACCACGACCAGATCTGCCAGCTAGCCCTCGAATCTCTCAGAGAGGCCTTCGAGCTCCGCCCCTTAGCCTTCGAGCTCCTTCCTCCCCTTTTCACCCTCTATCAGCTGCAAGACATCTACGCGCAGGTCTTGGGGGTAGCCATTGACAAGCGGAATTTCCGAAAAAAGGCACAAAAGACCCACTCCATCCGCCCCTCTGGGAAAAAGACAGTGCATGCAAAGCACCGCCCCGCGATGCTTTACTATTACGACCCCAAATATCAGGCGAAATTCACAAAAGAGGATGTGCTGTAATTACGCAAGCAAGGGAGTCACTCCTTGGTTAAAGCGCAATGATGGTATGCTCCTTGAAGCCTTTAAGAACTTTTGGGGTGTATTCCTACTGCAACTCCTATGTAGTATGATGAAAGGAGGTTGCAAAAGAATTCTGGAAGTATACTTTCCTCGTTAAACATTATTCCAAATGATAG
>JAHFTN010000111.1 GCA_023269365.1 Chlamydiota bacterium
CTGACTACATCGTGCGCTCTCAAGGGGGAAACAATGCAGGTCATACCATTGTCGTGAAGGGGGTGGAGTTCCGTTTTCATCTCGTCCCTTCTGGGGTCCTTTATCCCCATGCAGAGAGCTTCATTATGGGTGGGACTGTAATAGACCCCAAGGTTCTTTTAGAAGAGATCCGGGGGCTTGAAGAGAAGAAGGTGCATCTCAAGGGAAGACTTCATATCTCCCCTTATGCCCATGTCATTTTCCCCTTTCATTGTCTCCTGGATAAGCTGTATGAGGAGCGTAAGGGGGCACGTGCCATCGGGACCACAGGAAGGGGGATTGGCCCTTGCTATGCCGATAAAGCCAACAGGATAGGGATTAGGATTTGCGAGTTAGTGGATCCTCAGTTATTTAAGGAAAAATTAATTGAGCTATTGGCAATAAAAAATGAAGAGCTCGAGCAACTCTTTAAACACCCCCCCTTAGAGGAAAATTCTTTGCTAAAGGAATATACGGAGTATGGGCAAAAGCTTCTTCCCTTTGTGGGGGAAGCTGAACAGAGGGTGGCCCTGGGGGCAAAGGAAGGGAAGTGTGTTTTATTTGAAGGGGCGCATGGGACCCTCTTAGATTTGAACTTTGGGACCTATCCCTTTGTAACTTCTTCGAATACGATCGCCTCGGGGGTCAGCTGTGGGGCCGGAGTGGGGCCCAGCAGGATTAATCATACCGTGGGGGTTGTTAAAGCTTATACGACACGTGTAGGAGCAGGTCCTCTCCCTTCAGCTCTAAGTGAACAGGAGCTCTCTTTGTTTTTAGATCATACAGCGGCGCGTGAGATAGGGACTACGACGGGAAGGAAGCGTCGGATGGGGTGGTTCGATGCTTGCCTTGTCAGGCAAGCAGCCTTGCTGAATGGGATGGACTCTTTGGCCTTAACAAAATTAGATGTATTAGATTCTTTGAAACAGATTAAGATTTGCGTGGGATACCGCCTTCGAGGGAAATTATTGCAGACGGTTCCCGCAACGGCGCGTGATTGGGAATCTGTAGAGCCCGTGTATGAGACGATGCCGGGCTGGTGCTGTTCGACAAAAGAGGTGCAGTCGTATGATGAGTTGCCCCAAGAGGCAGCCTCCTATGTAGAGCGCCTCTGTCAACTTATTGAAGTGCCCCTCAGCATTTTATCTTTTGGCCCGGAACGGGAAAAAACCCTGCTCAGAAAACAATTTTTTACTAGATAAAATAATGCAGGACTTGCTTCCCCAAGAAATGAAAGAACTTTATTCACAAGAGGAATTGGCTCGTCTGGAGACAGCTTCTATTCCTTCTCACGTGGCCATTGTCATGGATGGGAATCGCCGTTGGGCTGCGGGACAAGGGCTTTCTCCTATCATGGGGCATTGGAAAGGGGCGGAGACCTTAACGCAAATTACGCGGGCAGCCTCTTACCTTGGCATCAAGACGCTGACTGTTTACTCTTTTTCTACAGAAAATTGGGGAAGGCCCTCTGAAGAGGTGGACGCCCTCATGCATCTTTTCAAAATTTATCTCCAGCAGCAAAGGGAGCCTATGAGACAAGAAGGGGTACGGCTTAGGGTCATCGGCGATTTAAGAAAACTCCCCCCTGATGTGTTTCAGGAGCTAACGCTGTCCCAATCCTGTACGAAAGAGTGTAAAAAGATTGATTTGGTATTGGCAATTAATTATGGTGGCCGTGATGATCTTCGCAGAGCCTTTATTTCTATCGTAGAAGAGATAGAGAAGGGGACGCTTACAAAGGCGCATATTTCAGAGAAACTCATTGGGTCTTACCTTGACACAGCTTCATGGCCAGATCCCGCTTTGTTTATTCGCACAAGTGGAGAAAAGAGGCAAAGTAATTTTTTGCTATGGCAACTATGTTATAGTGAATTTTACTACACAGATGTGTTGTGGCCTGATTTTCAGCCAAAAGATTTATTGGATGCTGTGTGTGAATGGCAGTCGCGAAAAAGGCGCCTAGGAGGGTGATCTTATGCAACTAAAACAAATGGCGGATTTAAACCGCCGATTGATTGTGTCGAGCGTTGTAGGAGCGGTTGTCGCTTTGCTGATTGCCTTTTCTACGAGTAGTTTTGTTAGTGTGCTCTTGATGTGCTGTGTGGCCGCATTAGTAGGGATCGGGGTTTGGGAATATGCGCAGCTCGCCTCCAACAAAGGGATTAAACCTCAAACTCGTTGGATGATCGTAGCAGCTGTCGCTACTGTCATCGCTCTCTATGCTTCTTTAGTATTTGTAGATTTTCCTCAACTGCCTATCCTTGTGATATTTGTTTCGATGGTGCTTTTTTTCTTGTTGCACTTTAGAGACCCGAGCGCCGCTTTATATACGACAGCTGTAGAATTTTTTGGGATCGCTTACGTTGCAGCCCCTTTGAGTTTAATGTTGGGAGTTCTTTATCCGGTAGCGCACCTTGGAATCGCTCAAGAGGGGCGCTGGTGGCTTGTTTATTTGATTGTGGTGACAAAAATTACCGACGTGGGGGCCTATTTCGTAGGGAGACTGTGGGGACATAATAAACTCTCTCCTACGCTAAGTCCTAAAAAAACAGTGGAAGGAGCCGTTGCGGGGTTTATATCGGCCTTAATTGGCAGTGTGTGTGTGCAGTATGTAGGAACCCTTTGTTTTGGAGAGCATTTTAGCCTTTCTTTCTACGAGTCGATCTGGTTGGGGATGTTGATCGGAGTGTTTGGGCAGATCGGGGATTTGGCAGAATCGCTCCTCAAGAGGGATGCCGTTGTAAAAGACAGCAACACACTGCCCGGTCTTGGGGGAGTGTTGGACATGGTAGATTCTCTCCTTTTTACAACGCCCATTGTCTATTTCTTTATTCGCATGCATTAATATGATGATTGTCACAATAGATGGACCTTCAGGAACGGGCAAAACAACGGTAGCAAAAGAGGTCGCCAAGCGATTGAGTTTTGTTTATTTTGACACGGGTGCGATGTACCGCGCGCTGACGTGGACCCTCTTACAGAAAAAAATCTCACTTCAAGATAGTAAAGCCCTTGAGCAGTGCCTTCTTTCTTTCGATTTTCAAATTACAGAAAAGCAAGGAGTGAAACACTATTTTGTAGATCAAATAGATCTCACCGATAAAATCCGCTCGAGGGAGGTGACACAAGCTGTTTCGGCAGTAGCTGCCCTAAAAGTTGTGCGCGCTTCTTTATTAAAACTCCAGCGCCGTTTTGCAGAGGGACAAAGCGTTGTTTTTGAGGGGAGGGATCTGGGGACGGTTGTCTTTCCCGAAGCGAAAGTGAAAATTTTCCTCACAGCAGACCCTCGAGTAAGAGCAGAGAGGCGATTGCAAGAGTTATTAAAAAAAGACCCGGCTGCGATGCAAGGGTTAACTCATGAACAAGTGTTAAATGACCTGATCCGAAGAGACACCCTTGATTCTACAAGGGAAGTTGCTCCTCTGCTCTGTCCTCCCGACGCATTTGTCGTAGATACAACACCCCTTTCCATTGAGCAAGTTGTCGATCAAATTATTTCACACTGTGGAGAGCTCCGATGAAACCTACCTGGGCTCAAAAATCTCCTAAGATGACGCCGCTCTACCGCTTTATCATCTTCTCTGCTTGGGCTTTTTTTAAGCTATTTTACCGCCATAAAGTTTACGGCCAAGAGCATTACTATAAAGGAGCTGCCATCATTGCAGCCAATCACGTCTCTTTTTGGGATCCTCCCGTCTTATCGATCTCTTGGCCAGAAGAGGTCCATTTTTTAGCGCGGCAAGGGCTATTTAAGAACCCTCTTTTTGGGGGATTTATCAGCAGGTTAAATACCCATCCAGTAAGTGGCGACGCTTCAGATATTGGAGTGTTTAAGTTGATTTGCAAGCTTTTAGCAGAAGGGGATAAGATCATCTTGTTCCCTGAAGGAAGGCGCGCTGCGACAGATGAGCTACAAGAGCTTAAGCCTGGCCTTGCGCTCCTCGTTTCTAGATCTAAGACAGCAGTCATTCCCGCTTACATTCACGGCACATTTGCCATTTGGAGTCGTTTGCGAAAATTCCCCAAGCTTTGGGGCAAAACAGCCTGTGTCTTTGGAACTCCGATCCTCTGGGAAGAGTTCGCTCATATGGAAAAAAGAGAGGGACAGCTAGCCCTTACAGCTAAGCTGACCCAGTCGATGGAGTCCTTGCGCAATTGGTATGTACAAGGCGCTGAAGGATCGCCCCCTTAAGCCCCTTCAATAAAAAGTTTAATGGCAGCTGCATCGCGTAGCCCCACGAGGCGTCCCATTTCTTTTCCTGCTTTGTAGAGGATGAGGGTAGGGATCGAGGTGACTTGACACTGGGACGCGACATTCTGAGCGCTGTCGATGTCGAGCTTGGCGATGGTGGCCTTGTCTTTCACTTCTTTTGCCACCTTTTCTAGGACCGGCGTCATCATGCGGCAGGGCCCACACCAGTCGGCATAGAAATCTACGAGGACGATCCCTGATTGGATCTCTTGATGAAACGTCTCTTCTTTTAACAGTCTGATGTCTGAGTGCTCGAGCATAGATCCTCTTTTGGTATTTAAGTGGGAGCTCGCAAACCTCGAAGAGCCACAGCAAAACCGCCCAAAAGGGCGGTTTTGCTGTGGCTCTT
>JAHFTN010000017.1 GCA_023269365.1 Chlamydiota bacterium
AGGAGGTCACCCACCACTGATCGACTCCCATAGCGCAGACAGCCGCTGTCTGAATCGCCTCTTGTCCCATGTAGGAATGGAAAAAACCCCCTATCTTCCCCTGTAGATAAGCCCCCTCTGAGCGGATCTCGAAGTTCCGAATGAGCAACATCTTCTCTAACTGCGCAAGGAGGGTCTCTTTCCCCAGCTCCTTGATCAACTTAGACGTATCTGAAGGAAAAAAAGTGTGTTTTTTCATTGAGGGCATTGCAAAACTCCATCAAACAATTTCATATAGGGGCGGAGGGCATGCGCATCCCTTGATTGGGAACGATGTTGGGGTTATTGGTCACGGGGATAGTGCGCAGATCATCATCAGAATGCATCTGGTAACACCCAGAAAGCCCCCCTAAGCACCCCAAGAGAACCCAGCATAACAAAATTTTTCTCATGAAAGCTCCTCTGATACCCCGTAGCATACCCTTCTTTTCAAAAAAAGGGGAGTAAAAAATAGAGTTTATTTTTTGAGGGAATTGCAACACTCGCTTTGCGGGGCAAAAAGCGATGATTTTAACGCAGGCTCGGATGGGAAAGAGACCACATAACCTGTTGGGCTTTAGGGGTCCCTCTACAATCCGAACCTGCGCTAAAAGGGTGTTTTTGGATCCCAAATGGAGTCTTGCAATTCCCCTCTGTACTGGACAAAACTTCTCGCCTAAAAAAATCGAGGAGAGAAATAACAAGATATTAGGATGGACAGGATGGGGAAATTTATTTTTTTGCTTTTTATCCTGTCCATCCTAATATCCTGTTATTTTTCTTCTGCTTTTGTCTTCTAGGAAAAAATTGTCCAGTACAGAGGCAATTCCCTCTTGATTCTGCCTTTTCATTCTCCACTCACACTCCTACTACTAATAGAGCTCTCAGTTGCCAAGATTCTCGAATCGTAATTTTCCAAGTATTGAAATAGTAGATTTACAAGATCGAAGCGGACGTCCTTATTGTCACAGGCCGTTGCTGAAATCGACTCAAACTCGGTCCCTTCTACCCTTCTTTTAAAGAAACTACTAATCAATACAGCATTGCTATAAATATTAGACTGGTGTTTGTTAAGATTTTCTATCACGTGCTGACACGCATATTTATTTCTTAATTCGTAAAAGATCTCCAATAAACTTTTCTTTGATCCAAATTCCGCAGAAGACTCTGAATAGAGAAGCGCATCTTTTCTATCTAAGAGGGTCAGACCCTTAGGATCATAGTACTCGAGTGTACGCGTATTCTGATTAACGAAGAAGGCAACAACGTGCCCCTCTGCAAGACGTACAGGGATTGCTAATAACCCACGAGGGTCTATAGGGAAAGCAGAAAGGTCCAAATGACCTTGCATTAAATCTAATTTGCATGACAAATTTTCGTAAGAGCAAGCAAGGCTTATTAATACCATCTCTACTATATTAATCCCTCCATTTTCCTCTTTTTTTACCAACGAAATCACAGCTCTACAAGCGAATAAAACCCCTTTCTCCTCCCTTGTCAATTCCTGTCGTTTCCTCTCTTCATTAATTTCCTCCAATTCCTTTACTGCTTTTTCCTCCTTTTCCTTCCAGGTCTTTATAAATGAAGCTATCTCAGAGCGTACGAATGCACTCCATTCCTCTGTGTTGTTCTTCCCAGTAACTCCATCTGATAAGGGCTTTCTCCATTTTAATTCTTCTTCGCTATAAATTCTCTTCAGCTCCTCTGGGAATTTCTCTGATAAAGATGCTGTTAATTTATCCCAATCTCTTTGTTTTTCTTCAGAAATTCTATATAGGTTCTCTCGATTTTTTTTATAACTCTCTTTTATTATATTTTCTGTTTCACGCTTATTGTCAATCTCATCTAATAAAGTTTTTAACTTCGCGAGTCTATCTTGATACGCTTCTTTCTGTGCAGAATCTAGACTTGTGAATTCCCCACACAAATTAGTAGGACTGCAGAATTTGCCACGCAAAACCCTCCAATGGGAGCGAGGGAATAGTACAACAGAAGGAGGTAGAACAGCTTGACACCTTTCAAAAAACTGCCCGAGATACTTTTTTCTAGCCTCTTCAACCGTCATTGACGTGTTTAAATGTCTGGAACGAATAAACCCTCTAAACGAGGGGGAAGGGGCTGCACCAGAAGGAGAAATCATAACGCCTCCGGGGTTAGATAGGCTTTTAGGGGGAGGGTTGCCTCTTGTTTTAGTCTTGAGAACTCTTCTAAATACTTTGACGCTATCTCTCGACTCTCGAGAACAATCACACTCTCTTGATCTAAGTTAGATGCGGGCAGGGTGAAATCAAATGAGCCTACCCAGACTCGGTTGTCTCCAAATATGCAGAATTTGTCGTGCATGCTCGAGGCTTTTTTCTTCATCTTCTTTCCACTTGCCAGCTCTTTAACTTGCAGAGAAGGGCTCCACACAAAGACATCCAACGGGAAGGGGGAGATCTTGCGAAAAGGGGATTTTGCCTTGATCGAGTGGGAATCGACAATCACCTCCACATCTACTCCCCTCTCTTGCGCTTGTATCAGTGCCTTCAAAATCCCTCGGTGCAGGAACTGGTACACGGCCACCTTAATGCTTTTTCTCTCTTTGTCGATCATCGAGACGAGCTCTTCTGCGAGATGGTCGTTTGGGGAAAACAGCACCTCATACCGATGAATCGGCTCTTTATCGAGAGAAACAAGAGGGGTAACAAAGAGGAGGAGAGCCGCGAGACATCTTTTCATAAGCACTTACAAGTAAAAATTTTCTAATCATCGTATCCCGTTTTCATGAATCTATGCAATTATTTTTCTTTAGGCTACACTGCAAAGAAAAAAGAGGATTTATGACAATGCGCCTGCGTCCCATCTACTACGATACAGAGACAACAGGTGTGCGTAGCGACAAAGACAAAATCATTGAGCTTGCAGCATTCGATCCTGTAGACAATCGCACCTTTTGCAAACTGATCAACCCCCTCTGTCCCATCCCTCCTGAAGCCACAGCAATTCACCATATCAGCGATGAGATGGTAAAAGAGGCCCCTTCATTTAAAACGATTGCAGAAGAATTTATCGCCTTTTGTCCTCCCCACACAGTCCTCATCGCGCATAACAACGACGCTTTTGACAAACTCTTCTTGGAACAAGAATTTAAGCGTATAGAGCTCCCCTTCCCCGCTTTTAAATTCATCGACACACTGAAATGGGCCCGCAAATACCGAGGAGATCTACCCAGACACACCCTCCAGTCGCTGCGCGAGGTCTACGGCTTTGCTTCCAACCAAGCCCATAGAGCCCTTGACGATGTGATTATTTTACATCAGGTCTTCTCTGCGATGACCGATGATTTGTCGATGGAACAGGTGATGCATCTTCTCTCAAAGCCCCAAGTGGTCTCCAAGATGCCTTTTGGCAAGCACCAGGGCAAATCCCTTGCCGATGTGCCCAAGAATTATATCACCTGGCTCTTGTCGAGCGGCGCTTTAGATAAAGCGGGAAATCAAGAATTGAAGGAACATTTTGAGAAGCTCGGATTGTTGGCTTAAGAAGGAGGTTTCCTCGGCGTCCTCATCTCTTCTCCCTCTCGAGACAATAGGTTTTCTATGAGACGTTTTCTTACAGAACCATCGATCTCTTGCTGGGTACGACTCTTATTTATAAGGGAACTAAAGGACTCTCCTCCAACGCGCCTTGTGTAAAAGTCGCTGACAAACACGCCACAGTTGTAAAAATCCCATTGGTGTTTGTTTGTATTTTCTAGAAGGGCCGAACAGTTGTATTCCTTTGCAAGCTCGCGGAGTATCTCCCACAATCTCTTTTCTTGTGCCACCGTGTACAGGGGGACATTGCCCCTATCGCTCAGGGTGAGTCCCTTCGAGTCGTAGTATTCAATTGTGCTATTCGTTTTATCGACAAGAAAAGCCACGATGTGATCTTTGCCAAACCCCTTAAGAACAACGGGAACTGCCACTAACGTTGCCGTTTCGGGATTTCCCATTTCAGGCGCGTCTTTTAAGTCTAAAGTTCCCTGTATCAGGCCTATTCTGTAACTAAAGTTAGAGTTCTTTTCAGCCAGATTTCTTAACACTGCCTCAATTGTAGTATTTCCTGCATCGACTCCCCTTGTGGAGAGCATCTTTATCGCTCCAAGGACAGCGCGTATTTTTTCTGCATTTTCAGCAGCACTTCTTGCCCCAGGAGATGTAAAGTTCTCTGCAAGATTTGTTTCCCTTGCTAAAGCTGCGGTTAAATCCTTGACTCTGCCTTGTAAACAGGGCTCCTCCTCTTTGTTAAAAACACGGCTACTCCACCAGCTTCTTATCTGATAAAAGACAGCTGCAATTTTTCCCACATATTCACGCAGGGTTCTAAAGGTAGAGGCCGGCTGCATCGGCAAAGAAGTTACTATAGGAATTTTTTCGTCTTGGGGAATTCTATTCATAGGTTTACCATAAGTGTATGGTAACTTACCCTAAGAAGATCTGTAAAGTAAAAAATTTAATTTACGATTTCAGATAATGCAAGCTCCTTATCCTCAACGATATAGGAATCTGGGTTGTAGAGCGCTTCCCACATCTTGCGGAACGGCTCGCAGCTCTTGAGAAGCTCTTGGCGGGAGCCCTCTGCGATCTTGACCCCCCGCTCGATGTAGATGATCTTGTCTGCATGCTCGATCGTAGAGAGGCGGTGGGCGATGAGGATCTGCGTGACCTCCCCATGGAGGCTGGTGATCGCTTTTTTGATGTGCAGCTCGCTGATCGAGTCGAGGGCCGATGTCGCCTCGTCTAAGATGAGGATAGGCGCTTCCTTAACAAGGGCACGCGCGATGGCCAGGCGCTGTTGCTGACCACCCGAGAGGTTTTGTCCACCTTCTGCGAGCATCGAGTCATACGTTTGAGGCAAGCGAGAGATAAACTCATCGGCATGGGCGCGCTTGGCTGCATTTTTTATCTGTTCGCGAGAAAAGGGTTTGCCAAAGGCGATATTGGCTCCTACAGTATCAAAGAAGAGGAACGGCTTTTGGGAGACAAAGGCAATCTGTTCGCGCAAAGACCTTTGGGTATAGGCATGAAGAGGTTTGCCATCGATCCGAATCTCCCCCTGCTGCACTTCAAAAAGACGGGGGAGCAGCTGCACGATAGTCGACTTGCCGGCGCCTGTCGGGCCTACGATGGCAACTGTCTCCCCTTTATTCACCGTGAAGCTGACATCTTTTAAAATCCACTCCTCTTGGTAGCGGAAATAGACATGGTCAAATTCGATTTTCGCATTAAAGCTCTTTAATTCGATCGCCCCTTCTCTATCTTCGATTTCAGGCTTGAGATGCAACACCTCGAACATCCTCTCTGCTGCGACAATCCCCCTCTGGATGTTGGCATTCTCATCGGCAAATTTTTTCAAAGGCTCATAGACGAGGTGAAGAAGGCCGCAAAACACAATCAGCTGAGCCAAACTCATCCCAATCGCGTAAAGGCCAAAGAGGACGACAGAAGCCAAACACAAAGTCGTAATCGCGTGCAAAATCGGGCGGGTCAATAGCCCATACTTCGCCGTCTTCCCCTCTAAAACGGCCATCCTGTCATTTTGCTCCTTATATTTTTTTAAAGAAAATCCTTCCATTGCAAAGATCTTTACAGTTTGAATGCCGGCGAGAAAATCGATGAGGACGTTGGCAAAACGCTCTTGATTCGTCTGCAGCTGGCGAGAGACCCTCTTCACTCTGCGCGCTAAAAACACGATGGGGATTATGATAAGGGGGGTCCCAATAAAGATTACCAAAGAGAGTTTCCACGAGAGGTAGAAACACGCAGAGAGGCAGGTAATCACCGTAAAGGGGGTTTGTAAGTAGTTCGTTAACCATGAATTGATAGAGACAGCGATCTGACTCGCATCGCCTACCACACGAGAAGAAAGACTCCCAATGTTATGTTTTTGATAAAAGCTCATCGGCAGCGACTGGATATGTTCAAAGTACTGCTGGCGCAAGTCGCGACTCACCCGAATCGAGAGGATTTGGGTCGTATAGCGGCTTGCAAAGAGCCAGATCGCTTTAAATAGCGCAACGCCGACTAAGATGAGAAGAAGCGCTTTGATATTATTTGAAAATTGAAATTGATCCCGAAACTTCTTCATCAGCCAATTAAGAGGGTTCGTCTCTTTGGAAGCCATGTAACTTGCGGCCTCACTTTTTGTGATCACCCCCGAATGATCCGTATCGATGTGAGACCATTTTTCTTTCACGTCTTGCAAAGAGATGCCGGAGGGAGGCGCTTCCCCATTTTGTTCAGGAGAAAAGAGGGTGAAAAAATCGGCCCCGTTATTAGAGAGGAGGCCAAGAGAAAACATCTCCATCTGGCTTGCTACCGTTAGACACAGCAGCGAAACGAATGTGACGATCAACAAAGAGAGGTGGCGGCGGGAGCGTAGAGCCGCTAAAAGCAAAAGTTTCATGAAAAAGGCCCAAATCTTAACTTGAGTCGAGTTTAATCGATTAAAGGGTTATGTTCTATGGAAAACTGCCCTATCCGTCGGTATTTTTGGTAGCGCTTTTCTAATAAAAAGTCGACAGGGAGTGTCTTCAATAGATCCCACTGCTCGACTATATATTTTTTTACATTGGAATACACCTCAGCGGGGTTGTGGTGCGCGCCTCCCAGAGGTTCTTCAATTTTTGTATCCACAATGTCAAAGAGCATCAGATCTTCCACCTGCATTTTCAACGTCTGGGCCGCCAACTCTTTTTTATTAGTATCGCGCCAAAGAATCGAAGCACACCCCTCCGGTGAGATCACAGAGTAGTAGGAGTGCTCGAGCATTGCCACCGCATCGCCAATGCCGATCCCCAAAGCGCCCCCTGAACACCCTTCCCCTACCAATACAACGATAATGGGAGTGGGGAGGCGTGCCATCTCCATTAGGTTCTGCGCAATAGCCCAGCCCTGCCCCCGCTCTTCTGAAGAGAGGCCAGGGTGAGCGCCTGGCGTATCGATCAAAGAAAGGACGGGGAGGTTGAACTTCGCTGCGAGCTTCATACAGCGAAGCGCTTTGCGATACCCCTCTGGATGCATCATCCCAAAATTGCGCTCTAAACGCGTCTTTGTATCATTGCCTTTTTCCTGTGCAATCACCATGAATTTCACCCCACCGATTTTAGCAAATCCACAGATCACCGCGCGATCATCTCGAAAGTTGCGATCGCCATAGAGTTCAGTGAAATTTTCACAGAGGTGTTGGATATAGTCAATCCCTTTGGGCCTTTGGGGATGGCGACAAATCGATACCCTATCCCAAGGGGAAAGTTGAGAATACACAGTAGAGCGCAACTGATTGAGCTTCTCTTCTAGCGTGGAGATCTCCTCATCTGACCAAAGAACATGCCCTTTGTTCTGCTCTTTTAGCTGAGAGAGGGTCTTCTCGTATTCTAAAATTTGCTTCTCGTGAGCTAACGTACTCATTTTTGTTTACCTTTATAAATTTATCTCGAAGGGGTCGCCACTTCAATCCCCGGCAGTGTTGCCCCATGAAAATCTTTCACAATCTCGACCCACGTCGGCTTCGTAAGAACAATGGAGAAGATCTCCTCTATATCGTTGGCATTCAATCGGATACATCCGTCACTGTCATAGGCGCCCACGACCTCTTTCTTTTCAGTAAGGGAAGCCCCTTCCCTCATCCACGGCGCCCCTTGAAGTCCATAACCCTTTGACTCTAAGACACTTTCATCAACAGGCTCGAGAGGAATCCACCTTGTGCCAAAGACGCGAATCATCTCCACCTTTTGATCTTGGTAAAACCCCATCATCCCCGGCTGGTAGATTGCCACCCTATTGCCCAGCTTATAGCGTCCCAGTGGGGTCAGCGTCCCTGAAGGCTTAGAGGGGTCGATCCGCCCCAGACCCACCGAATAGGTCTTTAGCAATACCCGCTCATTTGTGTCCAAATCGACATAGTAAAACCCCATTTTACAGCGCATCACATCGACGAGCAGATGGAACTCGATCTTTTTGTCTTTGCGAAAGACGTTGAATTTGCTCTCTTCCATCACCTTTTGCGTTGTGTAATCGGGCTTGCCATTCAAACTCCTCGCGATGAAATGGCGAGAGGTCGTGTAATAAGCTGCATAGTCGGCAATCCAGGCAGGCCGTCCCTTTAGCCAGGGGACCGTGCTCGAATAGGTCAGAGTTTCTACGACAGGCAACTTAGAGCCTTCCGTATTAAAAAGTTGAAATATCCGGTCGATATGGGGAAAGTCCTCTTTAGAGGAATACACAGGCCGCGTTAGAGGAGGAGGATTGACGACGGCCCCTTTTATTACAGTCGGCCTAGTAAAAGACTCTCCCGTTCCCGGTTTTGCCGCAGGCACAGAGAGGATCGCCTCTTTCTTAAGGGGTTCTTTCCTCTCGGCAAGCTCGCTTCCACTCTTTTTCTTCAAGAGCGCCATTATCCCAATAAACGAGAATAGGGCTACTGCTCCCAAGATGATCCATTTAGCCGCTTTCAAGTCTTCCTCCCCTCAAAATTTCACTACGAAGTCCTGAGTGCAAATTATAACTATATTCCCCCTTTTTAGGAAGCAAGAATCCTCAAACGTAAAGAATTAATTTTAATTAAGATTTTATTTATTTAAACATCAATATAATATATAATTAACATCGAAACTAAATTACTATATTAAATATTAAACAAGTTGAGGTTATTATGATAAACAAAAATCCAGCTGATTTCGTAAACGTCGCTTTTCGTGAGCATGCAGATCTAAGAAGAACAGGCGAGCACCAACTTGCTTTTATGCGGGACCGCGCAAAATTCGAGAGAGAAACAGTTAAGGAGGGAAAACGTCCAATGCCTATCTCTTTGGAAAAAATCTTCGAAGAACAAGAAGCTAAGGACGTTACCCCACTACCCCCTTACATCCCAAACACACCAAGAACAGAACCCTTTAAAGAGAGAAAATTAGAATGGTCTGTACTGACTTCGATTAATGCATTCCAAGCAGGCTGCACAAAAATTTATCGACTAATTTATAAAATTGTGGTTTTTTTAAAATCGCGCCTATGTCCTACAAAAATACCTTTGGCTAAGCCTCATGTCCCACTCAACCCAAAACTACTCCAAGATGCAGTAACTATTTTACGTGTCTTGATTCCCAAGTCAGATCACAACCGAGATCCCAATTCAGAAAAATTTTACTACACGCGCGATGAACTATCAAACCTCACAGGCGAAAAACTATCCCTAGACTTATCCCAACGCAATAATTTAGCTAAACAGAGGTTCTCAGAGCAATTGAAAAAGGCCTACAATGAGGAATGTGAAAACCGCAAGGCCCGTATTGACACCTGGAAAAAAAATGGCGGCATGCATCAAAAAATTATAGAATTAGAGGAAGAGGCGCTTAAAACCGCGCTAGAAGCTTATGAGACCCTCGCACCCCTTCTTTTAAGCTCAACGCGAAGCTGCTGAGCTCACGGGGTTTTTCTTGCCACCTCGTTCAATCAGCTTTTTCATCTTCTTGCCCGGAGTGAATTTGACAGCCTGCCTTGCGGGGATCACGATGGATACAGACGCATTCTTTGGATTTCTTCCAATCTTTTGTTTCCTCTCGACGATTTCAAAGACCCCAAAATCTCTAAACTCAAGACGATCCCCTTTTGATAAGTACCCTGTCATCTCATCTAAAAATGATTGGATCACATCGCGCACATCGTTGGGGTGCACGCTGCGGTTTTGAGAAATCACTTGAATCAGCTTCTTTTTTGTGATGGTTGCCATAGAACTCTTAGCTCCTTAAGTTAGACCTTAAATCTGAGCACTTAGAAGCCCAGATATTTTAACCCCATTGTTGTATCATGTTGATTTTCAGGCAAGTGTTTTTATAAAAAAAATTATACCCAAACAATTTCAAACGTGGGTTTCCCTCAAGGAGTTGTCCTGAATTTGGTCTCTGTGCGGGACAATTTTTTCCTAGAAGACAAAAGCAGAAGAAAAATAACAAGATATTAGGATGGACAGGATGAGAAAATCGGGAAATTTTTTACCTTTTTCCATCCTGTCCATCCTAATATCTTGTTATTTTTCTCTCTGTTTTAAAGAGGGCAAGTCACAAGGACTTTGCAGGTGTCCTGCCTTTTGACCCGCAACGCGAGTTTTGCAATTCCCTCATCTTGTTATTTCTCTCCTCAATTTTTTTAGGCGAGAAGTTTTGTCCAGTACAGAGGAGGTTTTTTGTAAAATTCTGGAGAGATTATGCTGCCCAACATCCTGTTGAGCAGCATAATTTTATTGTTTTTGGATTCTCACGAGCATCTTTTTCTTTTTTCCCGCACCAAATAAAAGATATTCCCCTCCAATGAGGGATGAGGCGGAAAGGCGGTACTGGACATCTTCGATCTTTTCATTGTTAAGGTAGGCCCCTTGGTTCTGAATCAAACGCACCGCTTCTGATTTACTGGGAAGCAGCCCTATTTTCACGACGATGTCGACAAATTTTTTGTCGATCACTTCATTGAGGGGCAAGGCAATGCTGGGCATCTCTTTCAAAGACTCTGGGTCTAGGGCGGCATCAGAACCTGGCGCTGCGCTTTCTGTGACCTTGAGCGCTTTAGACAGCCCCTCTTCTCCATGGATGAGGCGGGTCATCTCCTCTGCCAATCTCTTCTGGGCCGTATTGGGGATGTAGTCTTTCTTGTGCATCTGCTGCTCTAGAGCCAAGATCTCTTCTAAATCTACAAAGGTGAGCATTCTCATCATCTTAATCACATCCGCGTCAGGCATCCGTACAAAATACTGGTAAAAGTCGTAGCAAGAGCACCGGTCGGAAGAGAGCCAAATCGCTCCTTGCTCAGATTTGCCAAATTTCTTCCCGTCACTGCGCACTAGCAAGGGAGAAGTTAAACCAAAGACAGTGCGGCCCACAAGGCGACGTACGAGCTCTACTCCTTCTGTAATATTGCCCCACTGATCACTCCCCCCAATCTGGAGCGTGACTTGGTGCTCTTGAAATAGATGGTAAAAGTCATAGGACTGCAAAATCTGGTAGGTAAATTCAGTGAAGCTCATCCCCTCTTCTGAGTGCAGACGGCTTTTAACACTTTCCTTAGAGAGCATCGTCCCTAGGCGGAAGTGTTTTCCCACATCGCGCAAAAAGTCGATGAGGGGGAATTTCGAAAACCACTCATCATTATTCAACATCAAAGGGCGGCATTTCGGATGAAAAAAGTCCAATACCATCTCAAAATTGCGCTTGATTCTTGTCACATTGTATACGATTGTCGCCTCATCCAATAGAGGGCGCTCTTGGCTCTTGCCCGAAGGATCCCCAATCCTCCCCGTCGCCCCTCCCAAAATCACGACAGGCGTATGCCCAAACTTCTGAAACCAGCGCAAAATAATAATGGCAACCAGATTCCCCACGTGCAAACTGTCCGCCGTAGGGTCAAATCCACAGTATACTTTGATCGGCTTCTCTAGGTACGCCACTAATTCTTCACTTGTCAGCGCATCGATGAGCCCGCGACTTTTTAAACATCCAATCACTTGAGACATAAGTTCCTTGAGATTTGAGGAAATTGCAGAATTATAAAAGGTTCGAGGCGATTGCGTCTAGTGCTGATTTTTTTTATACCCAAGTATCTTCAAAAGGTAGCTTTCCTCAGCGTCGTTAGCCGCTGAGGAAAGCTACCTTTTAAAGGTGTTTGGGTATAACCGAATTGAGTATAAAGCTATTTACAAAAATAGCGGCTCTATGGCACCTTCTCTAGAAAACTTAAGGAGAATAAACCTATGACAGGCCTTGTATCCATTAGTGCCAGATTTACACCTCCTCCCCACTCGATAGACCCCTCTCTTGATAGTCCCTCTTTCCTAAAAGAGCAACTGTTAAAAGCTGTAGAGAACGGAGCTATTACAGAAGTTGAGAAACTCCTTCAATCAGACATTGTCACTTCTGACATGCTAGACGCTGCACTTAGTGCTGTCCCAATAGATTTCGAACCGATCATTATTCTTCTGCTTAATGGAACTAGCACGATGAATAAAGTTTTTCCCACAAACATGGGTGTGGATGCAATACTGGAAAAAGCTGCTTCAACCGGAAACAGCAACCTTGTTAGTTATATTTTAAACAATGGAAAGCCTTCTTCTTTAGGAATGAATTATGCTCTTATGGCTGCTGTAATGGGTATTTCACCGGACTCAGTTCAGTCTTTATTTGGGAAGAGTGGTACTGCCCCTACTCCACTCAGTGTAGAAGAAGCAAAATTGCACTGTCTAAAGAACGCTAAACCTCGACTCCCAGAAAGTAAGGAAGATTTAGAGGGGCTCTTAATTTATCAAGGAAAACTGAGAAGGATGGTTGATATATTCACAGAGGCTTTTCCAGCAATTAATCCTCGTGGCAGGCTTACTCCTAGGGGTGCTCGCCCTCTTTCTCCTGAAGAAGTGAAGTTTTGGGAAGAGGTTCGCTCAAAAGAACTCTCCACTCCGTTTACTGAATGCGCGAGCTAAAACGGATTGAATAGCTCGATCCATTCGCAGGGGACCTGGTGCTTTTTCTGTAGCTCTTGTGCAAGAGCGCGGACCCCTACTCTCTCTGTGCTGTAGTGACCAAGAGCTAGAAAGTGAATCTTGTTCTCATGGGAAAGATCCCATATCCTCTCATCAAAACTGCCTGTCACATAGCAATCAACCCCCTCTTCTATGGCGGCATCGATGTGGTTGTGGGCGCCGCCAGAAACGAGGGCAATGCTACTCACCTCGCTCTTGCCCCCTAGGGCGACATGAGCGGGGTGGCCGTAATAAGTCTCGAGCTGCTGTTTTAGGGTCGAGATCTGTCGAGGGGTCATCTTAGCCTTGACTCCTATGTATTTGTGCCCCTGCAACAAAAAGGGCTCCAGTTGAGAAAATCCTAAATCCAGAGCTGCTCTCCAGTTGTTTCCCAGGTGAGGATGGGCGTCTAAAGGGAGGTGGTAGGCGAGCAGGGAAATTCCGTGTTGCATCAACAACTCTATTTTTTTCTTCTTGGGCCCCACAAGCGGATAAGGGTCTTTGCTCCAAAATAAGCCGTGGTGCACGATGAGAGCGTCGGCTTGAAGACGCACCGCCTCCTGAAGGGTTGCTAAACTTGCAGAGACGGCAAAGGCGATTTTCTTTACTTCTCCTTTGCCTTCCACTTGTAGACCGTTAGGGCAATAGTCACTAAACTCTTCTGGGGTCAGTAGCTGTTGCAACGCGTGCACTAAATCTGTCAGCAGGATCATTGGCAACTCCCATTCAAAATGAAAAAATAACTGTAGCGATTCTGACGATAAATAGGCAAAATGAAAAAAAATAGGGATGCTCCTAATGTCAAAAGAAGCGATGAAAAAAGCTGCCGGATACAAGGCGGCAGAATTGATACAAAACGGGATGCAGATTGGCCTTGGGACGGGCTCTACCGTTTTTTATTTTATCGAAAGGCTCATCTCGCGCTGCAAAGAGGGGCTACAAATCAGAGCCATTGCAAGCTCAAAACACTCGTATGACTTAGCTAAGAAGGGGGGGGTCCCTCTGCTCGACATCGAAACGATTACCCATCTAGATCTCACTGTCGATGGAGCCGATGAGATCGATGCTAAAAAGCGGCTTATCAAAGGGGGTGGTGGGGCCCTTGTAAGAGAGAAAATCGTGGCCGCGATGAGTAAAGAGCTGATCATCATCATCGATGAGACAAAACGGGTCTTTGCCTTGGGAAAATGTAAACTGCCCGTCGAGGTGATCCCCTTTGCAAAACAAGCGACCCTTCATCATATCAAAAAGGCGGGCTACACGGGACATTTCCGCACACAAGAAGACAAAACGCTATACATCACAGACAACGGGAATTACATTCTAGACATCCACTTTGAGAACTTGAGAGACACTCCAGAAAAAGACCACGAGAAGCTGCTACACATCCCCGGTGTTGTCGACACCGGCTTTTTCTTCAACCTCACCGGCAGAGTCATCACCGGCTTTGCCGACGGACAAGTCGTGGTCAATTAAGCAAAGTCTCGAGCTCAGAGACGAGATCTCCGAAATGGCGCATGGCAGCTTCTACGGGCTTGCGCTCTTTCATATTCACTCCTGCCAGTTTTAACACATCGATCGGATAGAGGGAAGAGCCCGACGAGAGGAAGGTGAGATAGTCTTGCCTTTCTCTATCACCCCCATTGAGGACCCGATCGACCAGGGCGTGGGCGGCACTGATCCCCGTTGCATACTGGTAGACGTAAAAATTGTAGTAGAAATGGGGAATCCGCGCCCACTCGATATCTGCCTCTTCGTCGATACAGACGTCGGGACCAAAATAGGTCGCATTGAGCTCTTTGTACTCTTTTTTGAGAAGCGCCGGCGTCAGCGGGATCCCCTGCTCTGCAAACTGATGGATCTTGAGTTCAAACTCAGCGAATAGCGTCTGGCGAAGGAGCGTTCCTCTCATATCGTCGAGCTTTTGGTTGATCAAAAAGGCCTTTTGCTCTTTTGTCTTTGCCTTAGAGACAAGATGGCGCAAAAGGAGTTCTTCATTAAACGTAGAGGCGACCTCTGCCACAAAGATCGAGTACTGGGAATAGTGGTAAGGTTGGTGCTGACGAGAGAGGAGAGAGTGCATGCTGTGTCCCGCCTCGTGAGCAAGCGTCATCACATCGCTAAAGGTGCCGTGGTAGTTCATCAGGATATAGGGCATACTGTCGTAGCAGCCGCTAGAATAGGCCCCCGAGCGCTTGCGCGCATTCTCATACCGATCGACCCAGCGCTCCTCTGTCAGCCCCTGTTTGAGTTGGCGTTGGTACTCTTTTCCAAGTGGCGCTACTGACTCCACGATCAGCTTTGTCGCCTCTTCGTAAGCCATCCCCATCTCCACTTCTTTGATGAGCGGCACATATAAATCATAAAGGTGGAGCTGTTCTATTCCCATGATCTTTTTTCTTAAACGCATGTAGCGATGCAAAGCGGGAAGCTGTGCGTGTACAGCTTCAATTAAAGCGGTATAGACAGAAGGGTCGATCTGGTGGGGAAAAAGAGCCGCTTGCAGACAAGAAGAGAATTTGCGAGCCTTGACCCCTAGCAGATGGCCTTGGACTTGGCCGCTTAACAACTCACAAAGGGTATTTTCATAAGCGGCAAAAGAGCGGTGGAGATTTTTAAAAGCAGACTCTCTTAAGAGGCGATCAGATCCCCTCAGGTAGAGAAGATACTTTCCGTGCGTCAGCTCTCTCATGACACCTTGGGAGTCTTGCGCAGGAGGGAATTTGAGATCGGCATTATTAAATGCCCCAAAGGCAAGAGATGCCGCCTCTAAAGGTTTTCCCGCCAGGGCCAAGAGCTCTTCTTGGGCAGCGGGTAGGGTGTATTTCTTCATCCTCACCATCTTCTCTAAATAGAAAAGGTAGGGCTTTAACTCTTCAGAATAGATTAGCGCACTTAGCTCCTCCTTGGGAAGGGCCAAGAGCTCTGGCTCAATCCAAGAGGTCTCTTGCGAAAAGTCGTGCAAAAGCGTGGTGATGCGCGAGTGAGCCTTTTTAGCCGTTTCCTCTGCGACATCTTCATCATGGCGCAGATGAGCATAGGTATAGAGCTTGGAAAGCTTGCGGTCGATGGCGCAATAGAGATCAATTAAAATTTTTAAGTGCTCTGGACTCTCTTTCCAGCCGTGTTGTAGCGCTGCGATCTCGGGCCAGTGGGGTGCTTTCCCCTCTCGCCCCACCTCTTTCAACTCCTCCTCCCACCTCTCCCAGGAAGGATACAAGGCCTCTACATTCCAATGGTTTGCACTTGAAATTTCACTTCGCTGTTGTGTGGGGTGGATCGACGCAGAGAGGGCCATAAAGTATCTCCTTGAAATGAGCGCAGTGTATCTTAATCCCCCTTCTCAAGTCAAGTTTAGCAGTCGTAATGAGGCTCTGCTAATTTTTGTGTTGTGAAAAAATCCACTTGTCTATTACAATGCATCTTTCGAACCCAACCGTTAAGGAGAAAAAGCATGGCACAGCACACTGCAAAAAAAATAGCTCTAAAGCCCCTTGGCAACCGCGTTTTAGTCAAACGCTTAGAGCAAGAAGAAACTTTAAAAGGGGGGATCATCCTTCCTGAGAGCGCTAAAAAGAAACAAGAGAGCGCACAAGTCATCGCCATCGGAACGGGAACAACCACCCCAGATGGCAAACATCTCCCCCTCCCCGTTCAGATCGGAGATAAAATTTTAATGGATAAATATTCAGGTCAAGAGGTCACCATTGAAGATGAAGAGTTTGTCATCTTGCGCTCTGACGATATCGTTGCAATTATTAACTAATTTATAGGAGTCGTTTTACCATGACAGCAAAAAATATTAAATTCAAAGAAGAAGCGCGTCAAAAAATCTTGAAAGGGGTACGCACCTTAGCCTCTGCCGTAAAGGTAACCTTAGGCCCTAGAGGGCGTAACGTCATTATCGACCAGTCGTATGGAAGTCCTCAGATCACAAAAGACGGCGTCACTGTAGCAAAGGCGATCGAGCTCGAAGATAAGCAAGAGAACATGGGCGCACAGATGGTCAAGGAAGTGGCCAACAAGACAGCCGATAAAGCAGGGGATGGAACGACGACTGCGACGATTTTAGCTGAAGCCATCTACAGCGAAGGGCTTCGCAACGTAGCAGCGGGCGCAAATCCGATGGAGATCAAGCGCGGCATCGAAAAGGCTGTAAAAGAGATCACAGCTGAACTTAAAAAAATGAGTAAGCCGATCCAAGATCGAAAAGAGATTGCCCAAGTTGCTACCATCTCCGCTAACGGGGATGTGAGCATTGGAGAGATCATTGCCAAAGCGATGGAAAAAGTAGGGAAAGAT